>CATJJD010000481.1 GCA_949740385.1 uncultured Lachnospiraceae bacterium | reverse complement strand
GGGCTTCCACAGCTTGTAAACACAGGGTTTCAGGTTCTCTTTCACTCCCCTCCCGGGGTCCTTTTCACCTTTCCTTCACAGTACTGTGCGCTATCGGTCACTAAGGAGTATTTAGGGTTACGGGGTGGTCCCCGCTCGTTCCATCAAGGTTCCACGTGTCTCGATGTACTCTGGATCCCGCTGCGTCCGCTCTCCCTTCGCTTACGGGGCTTTCACCCTCTCCGGCAGGCTTTCCCAAAACCTTTCTGCTGAGATTACAGATCACGTCCGCGGTCCGAACCCGGCCATGCACGCATGACCGTTTGCCCTCTTCCCATTTCGCTCGCCGCTACTCTGGGAATCGATGTTTCTTTCTCTTCCTCGCCCTACTTAGATGTTTCAGTTCAGGCGGTTCCCCTCCATGCGTTATGTATTGGCGCATGGATACATACAGTCTTTGTATGTGGGTTTCCCCATTCAGATATCTGCGGATCAGGGCTTATTTGCAGCTCCCCGCAGCTTTTCGCAGCTTATCACGTCTTTCTTCGGCTCTTAGTGCCAAGGCATCCACCCTGTGCTCTTACTTGCTTGACTACTGCGGTCAATCTCTGATTGATCGCTCTGTCTGCGGTTAATCTTTGATTTATCGTTGCGGTCAATCTATGATTGATCGCTTCTGACAATCTTCAACCAATCGCCTCTGTCGTGATCAGCCAAAGACTGACCACAGCCGCTGCCATAGCGTTGGCAGCTTCTTTTATTAAAGAACATTTCGGTTTACATTTTAAGAATATTTTTATTCTCGGATGTCTTGATTAGATATTATCTTATCAATTCTCTGTATGAAGTTTTCAAGGTACAAACCATAACCGGCTTCACCGATCACAATATACATGCCCCGCAGAGCGGGTTTTCATGCACAAATCACTGCAATCAATCTTGAATCAACTGCAGAATGGAGACAGAGAGATTCGAACTCTCGACCCCCTGCTTGCAAGGCAGGTGCTCTCCCAACTGAGCTATGCCCCCATAAATCCAGCATCCACCTGCTTTCCCATACCGTCGCCGGTATAGTATCATCGGCCGTCTGAGGCTTAACCATCGTGTTCGGGATGTGGACGGGTGTTTCCCTCAGACGCATCGACACTGGAAACTGTTATCAATCTCCGATTGATAACATGGCGACATCTGTAATGCAGATGTTGGTACATGCTATCAACCGTGGTCATAAGGAATCCTCCCCAAAGGGGCCCCTCCTTATGACAGCTGACAACTCAACAGTGAAAACCCTCTACTCGATTTCCTTAGAAAGGAGGTGATCCAGCCGCACCTTCCGATACGGCTACCTTGTTACGACTTCACCCCAGTTATCGAACCTGCCTTC
>CATJJD010000480.1 GCA_949740385.1 uncultured Lachnospiraceae bacterium | reverse complement strand
ACTGTTTTTACAATGGAAGTCTATAGTGCCAATGTCATCTGATATAAGAAAACGTGTCATAAAAAGAATCACAGTGCTGCTGGAAAACCGGACAGCGGGAATTATGGATGCAAACCGCAGAAACTATTACGGGGAATGCGCGGCGTATATCGCTGCTTTAGGCGAAGTGCGGGAATCTATGGGGGAGCCGGGCGCAAAACAGAGGCTTATGACATCGTATAGGGACGCGTACCCGCGAAGGAGTGCATTTCGGGAAGAAATGAGAAAGTATGGCTGGATTGATATGAAGAGAAAACAGGAGCAGCATTTTTAATCAGGAGGTCCTGATGAGAAGTACAGAAGAACTGGAAAAAAGAATACAATATCTGGAACCGGAAAACCAATACTTGAAACATCTTCTGTCAGTCTGGATATTCTTCTGCCAATATGAGCTGTCAAAGTAATTCCCGTTTTCCGGCATCTTCCCCTGTCATATATGGTCGTCTGCCGTCTATAACATACCATGAAATACCCGTTGCTGAATCTGTATATTTAGGTGATGTCAACGCCCATTCGTCCAATGTCCTGCCCTTGTACCATGTGGTAAGCTTCTTATTATCTTCGCCTGTATCCGTTTCCGTAACATTCAAACCGTCCTGCTCTTTTACACGTCCATTTGGTATCCTGCTTTTAAGTGCCTCGTATATATCCTGCACATCGGCATTCTGCCCTGTAACCTCGGACGTGAATCCCTCTGCCGCCTGTTTCTGCTGGTAGAATGTCCGGCTCTGCTCCTGTTGTATTTATTCGTCGATACATTATTCTGATAATAATTCGCTCCAATTCCGTTTATGTTCATTTTTAAATATACTCCTTTTGGTGTCAATTAGTTTTATTTCTGTGGCTCATCGATCAATCAGAGTCACTTCTGCTCCCTTGCAATAAGTCCAGGCAGTTCATTATTACCACAAAATACATTCCAGCTAACTTCCTCGATCAATTTCCATATGCTGATTGTAATCTTTTTTATCGTATTGATATTTTGTGCTGCAATGGTTATAATTATCGAGAAAAAGGACGAACCTGATAAGCAATGATACCATAAAAAATCCGAGAAGATTTTACAGGAGGAGGGCAAACATATGATATCGCCAGATAAAGTGAGAGCAGAAGCAAAGAAAAAGGAAAACGAAAACTTTAAGTTCCGTACTTTCCTGAAATGCCATGCGGAGGAGAAAGAGTTAGACAGGCAATTCCTGCGCTTACATAAAGAACTCTTTGCAGACTATGATTGTAGCAAATGCAGAAATTGCTGCAGGATGTATAAAGGGAACATTCCGGCAGAAGATATTGATAGGGATGCACAATTTTTAGAAATAACACCCGAACAGTTT
>CATJJD010000479.1 GCA_949740385.1 uncultured Lachnospiraceae bacterium | reverse complement strand
TCATTTTGGGTGAACGCCTTGACTATCATTTTGGATTTTTCGGGATACAAAATATACCATGAAAACTCCAAAACAGAATACTCTACTATCCGTTGAAACAAATCAGAGGAAAGGGTATTTATTTTTTCTTCTAAGCTGAAATTGAGCTCCGCAGTGATTTCGTCAAGAACATAAAAATAAAAATCTTCTTTTGTCGGAAAATATTTGAATAAACTTCCTTTACTGATACCGGCTTTTTTTACAATTCGATTTGTAGAACTGCCTTCATAACCATACTCGGCAAATTCAGAAACGCCTGCCATAAAAATATTTTGCTGTTTTTCCGTATCCAGTCCAAAAAATAAAGGTGATGGCACTATAATCTCCTTCCTTCAATGACCATGCGGTCACTTTATATGCTTAAATTAGTGACCACATGGTCACTTAAATTACTATACCTGATTTTAGCCTGGTTGTCAATTAAATTTCAACATTCCTTTCAGTGCTGACCTTACAGGCTGGCCTTACAGCCGGTCAGATACGCTTGAAAAAAAGCAGATGCTTTAGTATAATGAAACCACGGCAGAGAGGGGAAGCTGACGGGATGTCTGCCATTCATGAGAAAGGCGGCCAATGAAAAGCGTTTCCGTGAGGCGGAGCGCAGGGCGGCAGATGTGATTGAAGCGATTACAAATTCGGACATAAAATATGATGAAGAAGACGAGGTGGTTAATGTATGCCTTGCGATTCAGGAAATGAGGATGGAAGAGCGGAAAATCGGGGAACAGGATGGCAAATTGAGAAAGGCGAAGGAAGCGGCCGGGAAATTGCATGAAATGGGGCTTGATACAGAGAAGATAGCCCAGGCGGTTGGCTATGCTTTGGAAACGGTAAAAGGATGGCTGGGTTTGAATGGTAATGCGCAGTGATGTGTAACCTGTTATAACGCAACGATTGCGAAATCCTCCCCGATATAGTATAATACTCTGGTGACGGACAGCATATATGCGTGAAAGGATAGGATATGAGCAGGGATAGAGACATGGATGCAAGGGAGCGGAGACTGGAGCCTGCCGCGGCAGACGAGTCCGCGGATCAGAAGGAAGAGAAGAGTTCTCCTGTCCGTGAGGCGGTAAGCTGGTGCCTCACGTTCGTTATCGCGATCGCGGTGGCACTGATTCTTAAGAATTTTGTAATTATCAACGCGACGGTTCCCACCGGCTCCATGGAGAATACGATCGAACCGGGGGACGACCTGTTTGGACTGCGCCTCGCCTACGCATTTTCCGAGCCGCAGCGGGGGGATATTATAATTTTCAAATTTCCGGACGATGAGAGCGAGAAGTACGTAAAGCGCATTATCGGCCTGCCGGGGGAGACCGTGACGATTACGGACGGAAGGATATATATTGACGACGAACAGGAGCCGCTTGAGGAAGATTACCTGAAGGAGGAGTGGACCCGCGCAACAGGGCCGTTTTCGTTTGAAGTGCCGCAGGATTCCTATCTGGTGCTCGGCGACAACCGGAACGATTCCTACGATGCGCGTTACTGGGAGAATACATATGTGTCGAAGGATGCCATTGTCGGCAAGGCATATATGGTCTATTACCCGTTTGATCGGTTTGGAAGCCTTTATCGGTAAGGCTTCGCCTGAATTTCAATTGAGAGGAGAAAAATTATGCCAGAAAATGCAAATTGCAGCAGCGCGTCCTCGTGTTCACGCGAGAGCTGCGAGGGCTGCAGCAGCCAGAATCCACAGAGTATGCAGGAGGCGATGAACGCTTATTCGGACATCCGCCATGTGATCGGCGTTGTCAGCGGAAAGGGCGGCGTGGGGAAATCCTTTGTGACCGCATCGCTGGCCGTGCAGATGGCGAAGGCGGGCTGCCGTGTGGGTATTCTCGACGCGGACATCACGGGGCCGTCAATTCCGAAAATGTTCGGCGCACACGCCCAGATTGTGGGGGATGAGAAGGGGATGTATCCCTACGAGACACAGGAGGGAATTAAGATTATTTCCATCAATCTTCTGATGGACGACGAGGAGGCGCCGGTTGTGTGGCGCGGGCCGGTGATCGCCGGGGCGGTGAAGCAGTTCTGGAACGAAACCGTTTGGGGTGAGCTGGACTATCTGTTTGTGGATATGCCGCCCGGAACCGGGGATGTGCCGCTTACGGTGTTCCAGTCTCTTCCGGTTAACGGCATTATCATTGTGACCTCTCCGCAGGAGCTGGTGCAGATGATCGTGAAGAAGGCATTTAACATGGCAAATATGATGCACATTCCGGTTCTGGGCGTGGTGGAGAATTTCAGTTACCTCAAATGCCCGGACTGCGGGAAGGAGATCGCGCTTTTCGGCGAGAGCCGCATTGAGGAGACGGCGGCGTCCATTGGGACAAAGGTGCTCGGCAGAATTCCGCTGGACCCGGAATATGCAAAGAAGGCAGATGCCGGCGCATTTTCCACCGTGGACAATGCTTACCTGAACGAGGCAGTTGCGGTATTGAAGGCGATCTGATGCATTTATACCTCTTACATGCAAAAATAAACCTCTTGGTGTAAATTCGTTTACATCGGGAGGTTTTTTGCTTAAAATAGGACAGGTAGGAAAGAGGGGCGCGGGTTATGATGCAGTGCTGCAGGCTGCCGGGAGAACGTGGATGAAAATTACAGTGGAGATTGATGATAGCTTATCCGAGGAGGAGATAACGATTCGATGCCGTGAGCTGAATGCGGAGGTGATCGCGATGCAGAAATGTATCAGCGAGGCAGTGATGGCGGAAATGCAGCTGTGCGTGACGAAAGGGGATATGGAATATTACCTGCCGATCTCGGAGATTTACTTTTTTGAGACGGCGGACTCGGCGGTGGCGGTGCACACAAGAAGCCGCATTTACGAGACGAAGCGAAAGCTCTACGAGCTGGAGGAGATGCTGCCGGGAAGCTTCCTTCGGGTATCCAAATCCGCAATATTGAACACGCGGCAGATTCGTGCGATACACAAAAATATTGCGGGAGCCAGCGAGGTGGAGTTTGCGGGGACGAACAAGCGGGCATTTGTATCCAGAAGCTATTATAAACTGTTGGCCGACAAGATGGCAGAAAAGAGGTTGAAAAAATGAGAAGGAAGAGCATTGTGTTTGGAATATTGTTGATTTTGCTGGCGCTGTACATGATCGTCAGCAGGCTGGGGTACGCCCCTGCAATGCCGTTTTTTGCGGCTGCGTTTACGATTGTGTTTCTGTATATTGCGGTGCGCGGCTTCTGGCGGCTTCACTTTACGACGGGCTTTCTGTCGCTTGCGATACTGGGCTGCATTCATGACGAGCGGCTGCAGATTGAGGAGCTCACGCCCTGGACACTGCTGCTTGCCGGGCTTCTTCTCGGAATTGCGTTTGATATGATATTTAAGGGATTCCGAAAAAAGCACAGGCCAAAGGACGGCGACCGGAAGATGATTTTTACGTTTGCGTCTGATGACGAGGATCATGGCCGTTCGGTGGAAGACTTTGCAGACGGGCAGAAAGTCTTTGTGTCCAACAATTTCGGTACGAAGAGCAAGTATGTGAATTCCGATAATTTTGTGCGGGCTGAGATCGAAAACAGCTTCGGGGAATGCAATGTCTACTTTAACAACGCGGTTCTTGGGAGTGATAAGGCATGGATTCATGCGGAAAACCATTTCGGACACACGGCAATCTTCCTTCCGTCCACCTGGCGCGTGGCCGTCCGGGAAGAATCTACCTTCGGGAAAATCAATGTGTACGGAAAAGGCAGCTCGACGGAGGGGGCGCCGCTGGTTAAGCTGGAGCTGGAGTGCAATTTCGGAGATCTGAGCGTGTATTTTGAGTAATGGAAGACAGAAAAAGAACGGCTGTCCAAAATGGATGGCCGTTCTTTTTTCATGCGGTTATTCGGATTGTGTGTCCGCCGCCGGGCTGTCAGAGTCTGCCGCATCCGGCGTGTCCGCTGGCGGCGCAATGTCCGGTGCGCGGAACACATATGGATTGGTGCTGCGGAACACGGAATCGGAGGAGCCCATCTGGTTGACGACGATGGTGTCGCCGTCCTTGATGTCCTCGCGGTTTATAATAACGCAGCTGTCGGAGGCGAAGGTGGTGCCGACTTTTGTGCCGTTTACGAACACCCGGCTCCATCTGGTAAAGTTGCTGCCGTAGATGAGCACCTTTGTGCCGTCGGCGGACACCGCCGCATTCCGGATGGATGTCTCGTCGATTCCCATCACAATGTCGGTGGCCGGATACTTATCCTCGCCGTTGTAGCAGTAGCGGCTGCCGTAGAGAATGTCGTACTGCAGATTCTCAAGGCCTGCGCTGTAATCCGCGGCCTGCGCCTGTGTCTGGTGCCAGGTGAAGACGGTTCCCTCGTGGATGCCGGCCTGGTCGGTGACGGCCGCCATAAGCTGCCATGCGTACAGATCTGCGTCCTTTTTTTCCAGACCGAAATTGTTCCAGGTCACATAGTTGGTTTTATAAATGTCGCCGGAGCGCATATCCGCGTCGGTAAGTCCCATGGTAGGCAGATGATCGCCGAAAAATACGATGATCGTATCCTCGTTCCGGCTCTCCACTTTGCGGATCAGGTCCGCCATAAAGCGGTCGACAGCGTTGAGCTGGTTTACATAATAGGTCCACTGGTTGGCCTTCGCCTCGTCTTCGACGCCGGATATGGTGTACTTCGGATTCTCGATAACCGGGGCGGTCGGGTAATCTCCGTGGGAGCTGACCGTGATGGTGTAGGTGAAATCCGGCTGATCCGGTGTGGCGTCTAATGTCTTTATCGTCTCGTCCACAAGAATGTCGTCGGTCGGCCAGCTTCCGTTCGGTGTGTAGTCCCGGATGTTCATCAGCTCTTTGCTTGTGAAGCTGTCAAAGCCCATCATGGAAAAGGCGTTGACACGGCTGTAGAAATTGCCGCCGTTGTTGTGCACCGCGTGGGTGCCGTAGCCGATGGCCGCAAGGGCGGACGCGATGCTCTCGCAGCTGGTCTTTTTCAGTATCGTCTTGTAAGGGTACTCGCCGGTGCCGAAAAACTGCATGCTCATGCCGCTCAACACCTCAAATTCGGAGTTGGCGGTTCCGGCTCCCACAACCGGCACCGTGAGGTATCCGCTGGAAAAATTCTCCTTCAGATAGCGGAAGGTCGGTATCGGATCTTCGCTGCACTCCAGAAACCGGATTTCCTCCGGGTCACAGAAGGATTCCAGAAGAACGCATATAATGTTCGGCGCGGTCTCCGCGGTGACTTCCGTTGTCTTTTTCTTCTGAGCCGCCGTCTCCTGGATGGATTCGATGCGCTCCTTCGAGTAGTCCTGCGGTTTGTGCATTCCCCGGTCCAGCACGCTGGAGGAGAAGCCGTATATAAATCCGTAATTTTCGTAGCCCTGCGCAATGTTGGAGAAGTAGCTTGCGACAACGTTGGCGCTCTGTGCCGCCGAGGTTGTCACGGGAAGCCCCACGAAAAACAGCGTCAGTACGGCGAGGAACACGACAGGCTTATGTATATTGCCCTGAAATTTCGGACCTTTGATAAAGAGCACAATGCAGGCGGCTGTGAACAGTCCGAGACCGATCACGACCATCGTGGCCTCTCTCGCCGTAAAATAGCTGGTGTTGTTCATTGCAAACAGGTCGTTGATGCATTTTAAGTCGGTGAAGCCGAAGGGCGTCACGCGGTTGGAGAGGATGCATCCGTTGATAACGCCCAGCAGAATCCAGAATCCGGTGATGATTACCCGGAAAAAGGTGCGTCTGCGGAACAGGTACACCAGGCACAGCGACGCGAACACGATGAGCGCATTGTACATGAATGCGCCGGTATGTGCGCCCACAAAGCTGCAGGCCGAAATGAAATCCCTGCGGGATATCAGCTCTACCAGAAACACGATCAGGCAGGACGCCAGTGCGTGAAACAACAGGGAATATTTATTAAAGAAAGCGACTTTGTTGGTTAAAAATTGTCTCATGTCTTCATCTCCTTTTCCAATCTTAATTTATCGGAAAATGTGCACAAAAGCAATGGGTAAATTTTATAAAAACTATCTAAGAAATGATTTGTTTTTATGGGATATGAACAATATGTGAACAAAATGTGTCCAAGCCGTATCCGCAGATTTTCTTTTTCTTCCTATTATAATAGTGATATAATACATTTATTAAAATTACCGGAGAGGAGAGACTATGGAAAATCATACCGTTGTTACACTGAAAAAGGGAGAGGGGCGAACCATAAAGGCAGGGGGGCTGTGGGTATATGACAATGAGATCGACACGATCATGGGGAGATTTCGAAACGGGGACCTGGTGATGGTCCGGGATTTTGACGGATACCCGATGGGGCGCGGCTTTATCAACCAGAATTCGAAAATCCGCGTGCGCTTGCTGACGCGAAATGTGGAGCAGGAAATTGACGGGGTGTTTTTTCGGGAGCTTGTGCAGCGCGCATGGGATTACCGCAGGACGGTGATGGCGAAGGAGTAGAATCTGTCGGCCTGCCTTATTCTGTTCGGGGAGGCGGATTTTCTGCCGGGAATTGTGGCGGACCGGTACGGTGATGTGCTGGTCGTCCAGTGTCTGGCCCTCGGCATGGAGCCGTTTAAGGAACGGATCGTGGAGCTGTTAAAGGAGGTTCTGGCGGCTGACGGCGTCTGTATCCGGGGTGTGTACGAGAGAAGCGACGCTGCTGAGCGGAAAAAGGAGGGCCTGCCGCTGGTGAAGGGCTTTATCGGGGAGCACTTTGACACGAAGGCAGAGATTGTCGAGAACGGCGTGCGCTATCTGGTGGATGTGGAAAACGGGCAGAAAACCGGATTTTTTCTGGATCAGAAATACAACCGTCTGGCAATGCAGCACATCTGCCGGGGGAAGCGGGTGCTGGACTGCTTTACCCACATGGGAACCTTTGCGCTGAATGCGGGAATTGCAGGGGCGTCTTCTGTGACGGGACTTGACATATCCGGGTATGCCGTCGGGCAGGCTAAGGAAAATGCAGGGCGCAACGGCCTTTCGGACCGCGTGCAGTTCCGGTGCGCGAACGTGCTGGACGAGCTGCCGCGGCTTTATCAGGAGGGAGAGCGGTATGACGTCGTTATTCTTGACCCGCCCGCCTTCACAAAATCGAGAGAGGCGACGAAAAACGCAATAAAGGGATACCGGGAGATCAACACGAAGGGACTTAAGCTTGTCCGGGACGGCGGCTATCTTGCCACCTGCTCCTGCTCCCATTTTATGACCCAGGAGCTGTTTGCCAAAACCATCAGCGAAGCGGCCCGCACGGCTCATAAACGGCTGCGGCAGGTGGAATTTCGGACACAGGCGCCGGACCATCCGATTCTGTGGCCGGCCGGGGAGAGCTATTATCTGAAATTCTATGTGTTTCAGGTGTGCTGAAAAATGACCTGGGAGGAGCGTGCTGATTTGCGGCCGGGGGCGGATCCGCTTCTTTGACATATGTGAACAGATGTTACTCTTTCATGCGGAATGCGCAGCCAGTGCGCATCCCTGACCGTGAAAAGTAACGGGCAGGTTTCGGCCGTCCGTGCAAAATTCCGCTTGAACTGCAGCCGTCTCTGTGCTACGATAGAGACAGGAAATATAGTAGTTATGGAGGTTACGACTAATTGGCGGATGAGAATTTTTTAGCGGAACTTGGTTTTTCGCAGAACGAGTCCCGGGTATACACGACGCTTCTGAAAAACAGGCTGCTGAACGGATACGAGATTGCCAAATTATCGGGTGTGCCGCGCTCTGTGGTGTACTCCGTGATCGGCCGGCTGGTGGACAGATGCGTTGTGTTCCGGCTGGAGGGAGATCCGGCGTACTATACGCCGCTGGAGTACGACCGGCTGATCGAGCGGATCCGAAAGGAAAGCGAGGACAGTATCCGCCGGGCGGAGGAGTACTTAAAGGGGCTTGCGGGAGAAGAAGAAAACCATGATTATGTGATGAATATCGTGGGCTTTGACAAATTTATCCGGAAGGCGGCGGCATTAATTGACGAGGCCAGGGATGAGATTTCTCTGTCGGTCTGGCAGAGCGAGTTTGTTCTTTTAAAGGCGGCCCTTGCCAGGGCCGTGGAGCGGAACGTGAAGGTTTATCTGTTCACCTTTGAGGATATTGTACTGGAGGGCAGCGTGCTTTTTTCTTACCGGATCCGCGATGTCTCAAAGCTGTTTCCGTACCGGAGACTGACCCTTGTGGTTGATCAGGATCAGTGCCTGACGGGGGAAAACAGCGGCGACGGCAGCGTTTTTACCTATACCCGCAATCATGCGATTGTCTCGCTGGCGACCGATGAGATTGTGCTGAACATATTCTGGTATCAGTATATGGAAAAGAGAGGGCTTCTCGGCCCGGGGAAGACGGCCGGTGAATTTCTGCAGACGATTGAATCGCTGGCGAAGGAGCTGGGCATCGGCCCGGATATGACGAAAAACCTGATGGTTTATGATTTTCAGAGGAGGAAGCGTGGTGAAGGATCCGGAGAAGGCTAGAGTTCGCGAGGCGAAGGAGCTGGAGCGGCGGGAAAAGCAGCTTAATGCCAGAAGCGGCCGGTTTTATATGCTGTATCTTTTTATGGTGCTGTCGCTGATTTATATTATTGACGAGATTGCTTCGACGATTTCCATTCAGTTTCAGTCCAATATTATCAATGAGTTCTTTGTGCAGAACATGGGGATGGAGTACGGGGAGGGACTTTCGCTGTCGTCCGCACTGGGATTTATTACCTATCCGATCACGCTTCTGATTGTGTTTTACCGTCCTCTGGCGGACCGGTTCGGACGCAAGCCCTTTCTGGTTCTCAACACTTTTGTGATGGGGCTGGGGTTATTTCTGGTGTATCTGTCCGACAATATTTTCGTGTATATGGTGGGCAGCAGCCTGATGGGCTTTATGGTTTCCCATGACATGCAGTGCGTGTACATTCTGGAGTGCTCGAGCGAGAAAACGCGGGCCCGCAACTATGCGATTATCAAGGCGGTGGCGATTCTCGGAACGATGATCATTCCGCTTCTGCGGGAGACGTTTATGAAAAATCAGAGCAAGCGCTGGCACCTGGTTTATCTGGCGCCCGCCATTCTCGGCTTCGCCCTTTCGCTGTTTGCGCTGCTGTTTGCGAAGGAGACCAATACGTTTCTGGTGAACCGGGTGAAATATCTGAAAACCTCGCCGGAGGAGAGGGAAGGGCAGAGCCGTGAGGAGAAGAACAGCAACGCGCAGGGCGGGATTATCAGCGCGGTTCGCTTTGCCTTCCGGCACCGGCAGCTGCGGTTTCTCATGCTTGCCTGCTGCTTTTATTACTCGGCGTCTCTGGCTACGGCCACATACAATACGGTGATGAAGGAATCCGCCCTGATGACGGAGTCTGCGATCACCGCGGCGCTGTATCTCTATCCCGTCGGAAATGCGCTGATGACCTTTCTTGCGGGAATGGTTTCGGACCGGTTCGGACGTAAGACGACGATTATCGCCATGTCCGGCTCGGCGGTGGTCTGCTACAGTCTCTTTATCGCCAGCGCGATGCTCGGATGGCCGCCGATGCTCACGGGTTTTGCCATCGGCGGCTTTATGGGAAGCTACTGGGGCGCGGGAGATACGATCGGGGGAATTATGTTCTCGGAGTCGGCGCCGACCAACCTGAGATCCTCCGTCACGGTGATCAACACGCTGCTCAACGGGATTATCGGCGGTCTGGCTACCATTGTAACGATTATTCTGCTTCCGATGATTCCGGCTTCAACCTTTGGGTACATGTATCTGCTGCTGACGATTCCGGGGCTGATTATCGCCATTGTTATCATCTGGCGGTATGTGGGCGAGACAAGAGGGCTTGATCTGAAAAAGGTTACCGGAGCGGAGTGGGATAAATAAAACGGGAGGAAAATATGAATCTGGATTTATTTACGGTAATGCCGGGGGAGAAGCCTCTGGATCATTTAAATCCGACCGGCGGGTTTACCGGTATTTTCAAGTCGGTGGGCGTGATCGGGGATTCGCTGTCGTCGGGAGAGTTTGAGTCCCATGACGGCGACGGGAATGTTCTCTATCACGATATGTACGAGTACTCGTGGCCTGCGGTGCTGGAGCGGCTGACGGGAACGGCGTTCCGCAATTATTCCCGCGGCGGCATGACCGCCAGGGAATTTTATGAGTCGTGGGCGGATCAGAATAACTTCTGGCAGTGGAATCAGGCGTATATTATCGCCCTTGGCAACAACGACATGTTTGTGTTCGGCCACCCGGTCGGAAGCACGGCGGACATTCATCCAAAGAACCCGGAAGAAAACGGGGATACCTTTTTTGGAAATATGGGGCGCATTGTCTCCAGATTAAAAGAGATTGAGAAGGATGCGCGCATTTTCCTCGTCTCCATGCAAAGACGCGGCAACGAGCAGGAGGACGCCGTGATCTGCGCCGTGGCGGAGGAGATGAAGAAAATGTGCGGGCTGTTTTCGTATACTTATCTCATTGATATGACTGCTTACGGGCCGGTCTATGACGAAGAGATGCGCAAGACCTTTGCGCTTGGCTTCCACCCGAACGCGATGGGGTATTACAGCTATGCGGTGATGATCGGAAGCTATATGGATTATATTGTACGACAAAATATGGCGGACTTTGCCGGGGTGCCGTTTATCGGGACCGAGTTGAAAAAATAATGGAAAAATTGAAAGAGCCGCTTGAAAAGAAAGCGGCTCTCGTGTATAATCAAATCAGAAAGGTGATCGGAATTGAATTTCCGATGTGCCCTCAGTAAATTAAAATGTATTTAAAGAATAGCATCCAACTTTCTCAGGGCGGGATGCTATTTCTTTTTATTTATGTGGTTGTCTATGTATGACAGCGCCGCAAAAATAACGAGTATCAAAGTGAGAATCTCCATAACACTCATGGCGTTACCCTCTTTCGTAAGACTAGAGGGCGGCATCGAAAATCGCATCCGTCTTTCTGTTTGATTATAAGGTTCATTATAACATGCGGGGGGGCTGGTCGGCAATGAAAAAATGCGGAATTTGGGATGAAAAGTAACCGATGAATAAATAATGAAAAGAGTCGTTTGAAAAGAACTTTATGTCGGAAAACATCTTGCAGTAACATTTGTTTAGTAGTACAATTGTAATACATATGAGTCTTGACAGCCGTTTTTGAGATGGCAGAAAATGGAGGATAGTATGGCGAAAGAAGCTACTTTGCAGGTGCGGATGGATGCAGAATTAAAGGAACAGGCGGAAGAATTATACAGAAAGATGGGAACTTCCTTTGCGGAAGCGGTCCGGATGTTTGCAAGGCAGAGTGTACAGGAAAATGCTCTGCCATTTCGGGTATATATTCCGGAACAGAAGGGGGAGAAAAGGATTGGTGTGGCGGAAGGCAAATTTAAAGCTCCGGAAAACATTGATCTCTAATTTAAAGCATCCGGAACATATGCCTGTTTCAGGTAAAGGATTGTCGGGTTATTGTCGTCAGGCAGGAGATCAGGGTGCTGCAGAACAACAGGCGAAAGCACTTTACTTTTCAAGGCATACACGTTTTATTGATAAGATTGTGATAATGAAGAATGGAGAAATACTGAAAGTATATGGCCGGAAATAAGAAAGACCATTTTCCCGCCCGGTCAACCGATTCAATGAACCGGGACAAATGGGGGCAGGAGGTGGTCTTCACTTAATTAGTTTATACCATATTTTCGAAAAAAGCAGGAAAAAATGTGTGGTTCAATAAAGGCATTTCATCCAAAACAGAAAATGTTCAAACTCCGATCCGACATCATATATGGTTTTTATCGGAATCCCGGTATTTGAGAACGTAAGGCGGACTTCAAAACCATCAATAACCTGCGAAAAATGTTTTATCCCCACGTTCTCTCCGCACAT
>CATJJD010000478.1 GCA_949740385.1 uncultured Lachnospiraceae bacterium | reverse complement strand
TTTTAATTTTTTTTTTTTTTTTTTCCCTCCCTCGGGGGGTTTTTTTATTTTATGGGGAGGGTACTCAAATCAACCAAGGCATTTTTATCAACATTGCGGATATCAACCTGTTTCATCAATTGCATTGTCTGTAAATCCATTTCTTAGGCTCTCCTTTCTGTCCTTTTAGTAATTGTTTCCATTTTTTTTATAACTATTCAAAAATATATTTAACGTCGTTCCGATGGCTGCAGCGAACAGCTCCATAGAATTTTCATCTTCCCGCCTTCATCATGGCCGGACCGCGAATTACGGAAGTATCATTATCTACCTGCTATTTCAACGCGTTATATAAGCGCCACTTATATATAAGTGCTCATGGATCTGTGTGCCAGACAGATGGATAGCCGCTAAATAACAGGGAACGTATCGGACTAGACTATGAAATTGTCAAGGAACTATAGCATAGGGATGCCTTTACTCATAAAAAGCCTTCCATTTCCACAAATCTCGAATAAAATTTAAAAATTTTTTAGTAGCTCTAGGAAAATTTCCTGAAGCCGTCTTTCCTGCCATGATTAAACTTATACTGTACTCATTTTCAGCGAATGGGAATCGTAAACTTTGAAATATTGAGTGCAATATGTATCAAAATATACTGCCGCAGATCTTCGTCAAGTTTACCGCCTATCCGGCTGTACTTATTGATAAGCGGCTCATATAATTCAAAAATCTTTTCCAATGCCTCATGACTGCCCATGATTGCATCTTCTAATATTCTGCGAAATTCTTCTGGCTTCATTTGATGTCACCTCCCTTTTTCAGTTCTACACGCAGCTTTTTCAGCGCCTGATACTTCTGGTCATATACATGCTGGGCAGAACAATTTAGCTTTTCCGCTATTTCTTCCGGCTTTTTCCCTTCCACAAACAGCATCGTAAGAATCTCCTGCCGCTTTATCGGAGGTTTCGCAAAAGCATCGGCAAGCCGTTCCTCTACAAAATCAAAGTCCGTCATTGATTCAACCTTGCGCAAGTCATCTTCATAAACCGGCTGATTGCCCTCTGGCAGCACCTCAATCGAAACTATTTCAAGCTTTTCTTCTGTTTCCCGCAGATATTTGAGTCTGGCGCGATAAATCACAATATCCAGCCATTTCGTAAAACACCCTCTTAAAATATCTTCATTATCCTGCTGATGGTTCATTGTCGTACCTCCTTTTTGTTGAGGCACACCACCATAGCAGAGAACCAGACATACCATGATGGCATGCCTGATTTATGTGTTGTGTTCTTCTGCCCGAAATCTACAAGGTTTTCTTTAAAAAGTCTGATTTAGGCAAAAAAACGACCATACCACACTTTCGTGCGGCATAGCCGTTCATTAAGCATAAATAACCAACCGAGCGACTCTTTCG
>CATJJD010000477.1 GCA_949740385.1 uncultured Lachnospiraceae bacterium | reverse complement strand
GATGGAGCGTATCTGGGATACGAACAACAGCATCGTATCCACATACGGGGACAATTTCAGTTCACAGCTGACTTCCGTCAACACAACCCTGACAGAAATCCGCAATTTCGTCTCAGCAATGCAGATGAACAGCGAACAGGAATCGGCAGATACTTCAGATGGATCATCGTCCGGCAGCCGGAATCCTGGTTCCCTCCAGGATCAGATTCATACCGGTCTGAAATTTCCTGACCGCTCGGAACTCACCCACACCAGTGACAGGAATACCATTCATTCCACAAATTCCAGTGATACATGGACAAATAAAAATACATCCGTAAACAACATGCATACCGGTTCAATCACACAGGCCGGCACCCATAAAGGTTCGAACTCTTTTTCCACAACATCCGGTTCCAGTTCCTTCTCCGTAACATCCGGCTCCACTTCTTTTTCAGAGCCAGTTTCTGCCTCCCGCGACTGGGGAAGCTGGTTTACCAAAAAGAAATACAATGGAGATAAGAGCAGGCTGAACAAAAACGCAAGCCTGACAGACCGCTTAAAATACTACGACTTTGATGCATCCGCTTCCGCCCGTGAAAAGTATTACCGTGCAATGGGCGGAACCGGCACCTACACAGGTACGGAAAGCCAGAACGCATGGATGCTGTCGCAGATGAAGAAAAACGGATTTAAGGACGGCGGGAAAATCGGAAAGCTGATCAGCCAGACCGGAGAAGACGGAATAGTCCTTGCCCGTACCGGAGAAGAAGTCCTTTCAAAGGATAAAATCGATATGCTTGCGGATGTGGTTGAAAATCTCCCGGCAATGGAAGACAGTCTGCAGTATTTCAGAACAGGTACAGATTTTGCGAAATCAGACACATTTGCACATATGTCAAATATATCACAGACACAGGAATACAAACGGCTGCAGGATAACCGCAGCTGCACCAACAACGTAAAGGTTGAATTCATACTGCCAAACGCAAAGAACTATGAGGACATTTTCCGCGAAATGCAGAGGGACAGACGTTTTGAAAAACTGGTACAGACCATGACCTTCGGAAATGCACTTGGGGGGAATACACTCAACAAGTTTCGGATATAGAAATGGATATGGCCGGAATAAAAAATGATACCGGCAATAACGACAGGAACAGAATCAGAAAAGAACAGACACAGAGGTGAAACAAGAAGAAAGAAAAAAGATCGAAATATTAAACAACCGAATCCGGTTACTGGAAATCCAAAACGACCAGCTGAACGGGGAAAAAGAGCGGCTGACCGCCTGCATCCATCAGATGGAAAGCACAAATCAGGAACAGCAGCGCATCCTGCAGGAACAGCAGAAAGAATACGACAGGCTCCTGTCCGAATGCAGACAGATAAAAGAAGAAGCAGGAAAAGCGGCAGAACAGATGT
>CATJJD010000476.1 GCA_949740385.1 uncultured Lachnospiraceae bacterium | reverse complement strand
GGAGCATAGATATTCAGAATTGAGAGTTCCTCTTGGAGGATTTTAATGTCCCCAGGTCAATCCCATAGATATTGTTGTTCATAGCTCTCCCCTCTTCTTCCGTGGCTGTTCTTATCCGGCGAAGGGCTTCGCCGGCATCGTATTATGCTCCAGAAAACTGTAGTAACGCCTGTCTCCGATGACGATATGGTCCGACACATGAAGTCCCAGAAGCCTGGCCCCGGCACAGATCCTCTCTGTCAGCTCTCTGTCGGCAGGGCTTGGGCCCGGGTCTCCGCTCGGATGGTTGTGCAGCACGATAAGCTGCACCGTGCGCCGCCTTAACGCCTCCCGGAACAGCTCCGAGACGGCCACTGCGGCGGAATCCGCTCCGCCCTCGGCGATCACAGCGTCCCCCAGAAAATGGCACTTTGCATCAAAGAACGCCGCCATAAATATTTCCTTCTGCTTATGCCGCAGCGTCTCCATGTAGTAGAGCGCCACCGACTCCGGATTGTCAAATCTAAGCCGGTAGCTGCTGTTTGTTCTGGCGATGCGGCCTGACAGCTCCGCCACCGCCTTGAGCTGTATGGCCTTCACCGGGCCGATTCCTCTGTGCTCCGTCAGCTCCTCAAAGGAAAGCTCGTAGAGGTTCAGCAGATTTCCGTGGCATTTGCTCAGAAGCTCTCTCGCAAGCGCAAGGGATGTCATCTCCCTTGTGCCGGTCTTTAAAATAATTGCAAGGAGCTCGGCATCCGAAAGCGCCTCCGCCCCAAGCCGCCGGAAACGCTCGTAGGGGCGCTCGGACTCCGGCAGGTCTTTCATGGTTGTGTGATTCATTATTTCCTTTCTTCTCTCCCGGAATACACAAAACCAAAATTATTCTAGCACACCTCATCTATATTAACAAGGTTACGTTCGTAAAGTTTTTGTAAAGACTTTAAAATACCGAGCTTTGCGTGGTGCCAGGTGAGGCCTCCCTGAAAGTATACGGCGTAGGGCGGCTTAAGCGGCCCATCCGCCGACAGTTCAATGGACGAGCCCTGCACGAAGGCCCCCGCCGCCATGATGACGTCGCTGTCGTAGCCCGGCATCGCCCAGGGCTCCGGCGTCACATAGCTGTCCACCGGAGCAGCCGCCTGGATGCCCTCACAGAAGGCGCACAGCGCCCCGGGGCTTTTTAATTCCACCGCCTGGATAATGTCGTGGCGGCTCTCACTCCCGTCCGGAATGACCGTAAAGCCCAGTCTTTCGTATATGTTGGCGGCAAAGACCGCGCCCTTTAAGGCGGAGGAAACAACGGATGGCGCAAGAAACAGCCCCTGATAGAAGGACTGGATCACGCCGAGGGAAGCGCCCACTTCCTTTCCAAGCCCCGGCGAGGTGAGCCGGTATGCCGCGTTTGCAATGCAGTCCTTTTTCCCCGCAATGTAGCCGCCCGCCGGCGCAAGGCCGCCGCCCGGGTTTTTGATCAGCGAGCCGACGATCATGTCGGCCCCCGCCGAGATGGGCTCCTCCGTCTCCACAAACTCCCCGTAGCAGTTGTCCACCATGCAGATGATGTCCTGCCGGATGCTCTTTATAAAGGCGATCAGCTCTCCGATGCGCTTCACCGACAGAGTCGGGCGCATGGCGTAGCCTTTTGAGCGCTGGATCGTCACAAGCTTTGTGCGCCCATTCACCGCCTTTAGTATTCCCTCGTAGTCGAAGGAGCCGCCCGAAAGCAGATCCACCTGCCGGTAGGAAATGCCGTACTCCGCCAGGGAGCCTTTTGATTTTCGGATTCCGATTACCTCCTCCAGCGTATCGTAAGGCTTTCCCACCGGGGATAGCAGCTCGTCTCCGGGCCGCAGACCGGACATGAGGGCCAGCGCCAGGGCGTGGGTGCCGCAGGTGATCTGCGGCCGCACCAGGGCGTCCTCTGCGCCGAAGCAGTCGGCGTACACCGCCTCAAGCGTATCCCTCCCTATATCATTATAACCATATCCGCTGGATATATTGAAGCATTCTGCACTTACCCGATTCTTCTGCATGGCAGAAATCACCTTCATCTGGTTGTACTCCGCCGTCTCGTCGATGGACAAAAAGCGCTCCGCGAGGGAATTTTCCACCGCGCGGCCGAACCGGTACACCTTTTCGCTTATGCCGAGTTTTTCATATTGTTTCTGTAACATTGCTGATTCCTTTCTCTCTCAGTACGGCGAGCATCCGTGCAAGAACCGCCTCTCTGTCGTATCCGTATTCGGACAGATCAAGCCAGTCCACATCCGGCTGCCGCCTAAACCATGTGAGCTGTCTCTTCGCAAAATGTCGCGTGTCCCGCTTGATTGTGGCAACGGCCGCTTCCAGCGAACAGCGCCCCTCCAGGCAGTCAAAAAGCTCCTTGTAGCCAAGCCCCTGCATGGACACGTTCCCCCTGGTAAGCCCCATGTCCCGAAGCTTTTCCACTTCCTTCAGCAGCCCCGCCTCCATCATGAGATCCACTCGCCGGTCGATCCGCTCGTACAGGTGTTCTCTTCTGTCCGTCAGCACAAAGCAGGCGAACCGGTATGCGCTTTCTCTCTCCCGCTCCGTTTTGTTGTGGACCGAGATGGGGGTTCCGGTGAGCCGGTAGAACTCCAGCGCCCGGATCACCCGTTTTACGTTGTTCTCGTGAATGCTCTCGCAGGCCGCCGCATCCACAGCAAGAAGCCGCTCGTACAGCGCGTGCGCCCCGTACCGGTCCGCGTATGCCTGCAGCTCTTCCCTCACGGTTTTGTCGGACTCCTCCTCCTCAAAATGTGTGTCGTAGAGCAGCGCCCGGATGTAAAAGCCGGTTCCCCCCGCCACAATGGGAAGCCGTTTTTTTCCGTAAATGTCCGCGAGGGCCTCCTTTGCCATGGCCTGAAACCGGGCCACGTTGAACTCCTCCGCCGGATCAAGAACGTCCAGCAGATAGTGGGGAATTCCCTGCATCTCCTCTTTTGTCGCCTTCGCGGAGCCGATGTCCATATGGCGGTACACCTGCATGGAATCCGCGGAGATGACGGAGCCTTCTGTTTTTTGGGCCAGTGTGACGGACAGCGCCGTCTTTCCCACTGCGGTCGGTCCCGCAACGATTACAAGCGGTCTTTTTTCTTTCATAAGCTACCCCGGCAGTCTCTGTTTACAGTATACGCTTAAATTTCTTTTCTAACTCATACTTTGTCATTGCAATGATGGTGGGCCGGCCGTGGGGACAGTGGAACGGGTTGTCCAGCGCAAGAAGCTCTCCCACGAGAGCGTCCACCTCCGGGATGCTCATGCGCTGATTGCCCTTTACCGCCGCACGGCAGGACATGGAGGCGATCTTCTCTGTAATCCGCTCCGGCGTCTCCTTCCCGGCAAGCTCCGAGAAGCTGCCCAGCATCTCCACAAACAGCTCCTTAACCGGGAGGGAGTAGAGGTTGTCCGGGACGGCGCTCACCATGTACTCCCTGCCGCCGAAGTGCTCCACCACATAGCCGAAGCCCTCGATCTGCTCCCTGTAGCGCCGGAGCATTTCCTGCTCTTTCGGGTCCAGGCTTAAGACGATGGGAGGGCTCACCAGCTGGGAGGTGTACTCCTTTCGGGCCATCTGGGCCATCTTCCGCTCAAAGAGAACCTTTTCGTGGGCTGCGTGCTGGTCCATAATGTAGAGCTTATCCTCGTACTCGATCAGCCAGTAGGTGTCGAAAAGCTGTCCGATTATGCGGTGCTTCTTCCTTGCGTCCGGCGTAAGAAAGTCCGGGGCTGTCTCCGCGAGAGTCATCTGGGACGTCTCTGGAAGCGGATTTTTTTCCGGATCGGAGAGCTCCTTCGGCCGGGCGAGCGTCTGGTCAGACGGACCGCTTCCGTGGTCTGTTTCAACGCCGGCTAAGCGGTGGGAAAGCGTCCGGTTCGTCGGCTGTTCCGACGGCACGGTGTCCGCAGCAGACGGATTGTTAACCGCTTTTATATTTTTGGTTTGCAATCCTTTCTCTTCCTGTTTCTGCGGCAGACTGCCTTTTTCGCCCGGTCTTTGCAGCTGCCCGGAAGGGATTTCGTCCGCGGGTGGCGGATTGTTAACCGTCTTTCTGCTTTCGGTTTGCAGCTGCTCCTGCGGCTTTTTTTTCGCCTGGTAACCGCCGGTCTCCTCCCGCACCCGCAGATCGTGAATCCGCCGCTTCTCGAAGGGCTCCGGCACCGGCTCGGTGTATGTGTGAATTGCCGCCTTCGGTTTCTCGCCGGTCACCGGAACCTCCGGTATCAGCTCCTTTTTCCGCAGGCTCCCATGCAGCGCCTCCACCAGCTCTTTGTAGACGGTCTGGGCGTTGTCGAACCGCAGCTCCATTTTTGTCGGATGCACGTTCACATCCAGCACATCCCCGGCAAAGGTAAAATACAAAACGGTAAAGGGGTACTGCCGCTGCATCAGAAAGCTTTTGTAGGCCTCTTCGATGGCCCGGGAGATCAGGCTGCTCCTGATATAGCGCCCGTTTATAAAATAGTTCTCGTAATTGCGGTTGCCCCGGCTGACCGTCGGCTTTCCGATAAACCCCGAGAGCCGAAAGGCCGACTTTTCACAGTCCACCGATAGAAGCTGGGCCGTAATGTCCCGCCCGTAAATATGGTATACAATATCCCGGCAGTTCCCGTTTCC
>CATJJD010000475.1 GCA_949740385.1 uncultured Lachnospiraceae bacterium | reverse complement strand
TGAATTTTTTCATTCATGGTATCCCTCACCCCCTATTCAGCTTATCTAATTTCGGGTTGTTCTGGTTCGAGTACGATATTGCATTTCATCAATGCCAAGAAGATAATCTGCTGAACATTGGAACAACCTTGCCATCCTGATCAGGACATCAGACGGAATCGGGACACACCCATTGACATAGTTTGAATAGGTCTTCGCGCATATCCCGAGTTCCTTTGCTGCATCGACCATTGTAAGCTGCTTTCGTGCGCGTTCAGCTTCGATATTTAAGTTCAAGTCAATTCACATCCTTTCAAATTCTAGAATCTCGAATCGTCTAAATACATAATACTCTATCTCCTCGATTTTGTCAAGAGGGAATTACAAAGACTTTTCGAGAATCTAGAATTTAGGTATTGACGCATGGAAGAAAAAGTCATATAATATAAATGAAAATTCTTAAAAAGGAGGGAGGACATTATGAAATTTCAGATAAGAGAAGCCCGAGAAAAAGCCGGGTATTCTCAAAAAGAGCTTGCCGAGATCGTAGGGGTTGCACCGAATACGTTTCATGGCTATGAAAGCGGAAAGCACGACCCTAAATCTATTCTTCTAGAGAGAATTGCAAAAGCGTGTCACGTTTCTGTCGATTATCTTTTAGGCATCCAACCGGATGAATGCGAAACACCAAAACCGCCAGTGCATACACCCGACTTGTCGGATGATGCAATGAAGCTCGCAAAAGATTATGACGGGCTGGATTCCTATGGCAAGCGAGTTCTCCGCGTAGTAGCAGATGAAGAAATGCAGCGTGTGGCAGATGCGCAGGCTAAGCGGGCTGCTGAAAAACAACAGAAAAAACGCTTCACGAGAAAATACAAGGAACGAAACGCAATACCGGAGGAAGAAGAAAAAATAGTATACCTTCCGTTATCCTGGTCAAGAGCTTCTGCCGGAGAAGGCTTTTATCTTTTGGAGGGGCCATCGGATAAGTTAGGTATTCTTTATAACGAGCAAACCAGAAAAGCTGATTTTTGTGTACGCGTGACAGGTCGCAGTATGGAACCAAAAATAATGGATGGCGATATTATCCTGATCCGGACGCAGCCAGCAGTCGATATCCATGAAATTGGTCTGTTTATTATCAACAACCACGGGTACGTGAAAAAGCAGGGGCCTGACCGCCTTATATCCATTAACCCTAATTATGAAGACGTGTATATCAACGAGTTCGATGAGATACGCTGTTGCGGTAAGTTTATTGGCGTGTTAGATCCGGAATGGGTTATCAGCAGACAGTCATCAGACGAAATACCTTGAGCAATTACAACACAAATAACTGGGGCGCTGAAAACAAATAGTATTCGGTGCCCCAAAATCCAGGGGAGGGTGATATAGATGAAAAGGGTATTTTTGTATGTCCGCGTCAGCACAGAAGAACAAGCGCTGCATGGCCTTTCCATTGAAGCGCAAACAGTCGCCTTGAAAGAGTGGGCCAAAAAGGA
>CATJJD010000474.1 GCA_949740385.1 uncultured Lachnospiraceae bacterium | reverse complement strand
GATTTCTCTATCCTGTGGCTGACTACCGGATTATTTCCCCACATTTTTTTGTGCCCTGCGTGCTAAAAGAATCGGGGTATATTTTTCATTCAGTCTTTTCGTTATTTCTTCACCTTTTTTTATCAATTCTGCCTGTTTGCATCCCCACTCGGCTGCTGCCTGATTATCTTCCGGTTTTTCACTAAGAATTACTCTGTCATTCATAATCTACACCTCCTATCGGTCTTCATAAACAATATTTGCTTCATGACAACTTGACAAGAAATATGCAACTGCTTTTTGGTAGTCTTTAATTCCATTCCCTTCATTATGCATATTCACCGCATTATTGTATATCTCAACTGCCTTCCTTTGATCAATATTCTCTCTCTTTACAAGGTATGATACTCCTCCAAGATTAGTAATTACCACCATCCTTTTAACAGTTACATTTCGTAAAAAGAATTGAACATCTTCCAAAGAAAATTTTGATAAGGATGGATGATTATGCAGTATTATAACTACACACCCCAAGGAAGCAGTAATCAAATGATTTGCTACTGTATTCATGCAAGGATCAACTGAATGCTCATCCCCCAATGAAATACCAATATATTCTCTTCCCGCCGCAATCAGGCTCTCATGTTCCATACTATAGGTCAATGCAACTTCATTAGAGTTATTCTCATTCTTAGAAATCACCAAAACTTCTTTTGCCAATTCTTGAATTGTTACATATTCGCTTTCCGGTATCCCCTTATATTTAATAAGTGGAACCTTATTTATTGCTTCGTCCGTAATCAAAACTTTTTGATTACGATTTTTTGACATTTCAAGGTCTCTCACAGGCTTCACTTCCTCTTCTTCATTATATCGCCATTTTCTGATATTAACAACAGGAATCTCTTAAAATCCCGGCCCTTTTCGTTATACCCCAATGAATCAATATCACAAAATCCTTTTTTCAGCAAATCTCAGTTGCTGATGCATCCTGGACGAATGAGAGTCACCTGTTGCACCCTTTCTATAATGTGTTACCCAGTCCACCATACCACATATTCCACAAAATATGGACAAAACAGCACAGGCAGACACTATATGTAGATTCAAATTTCAGGTTTCGTAATAGGAGACAAAATACTCCACCGCATTCTCAGGGAAGAACTCCTTGAACTCCCCGTACAGTTGGGCCGCTAAGGTCTTATAGTGCGCTATTACCAAAGTGGGTTTGTTGAGCTGCTGGATGACGTTTGCCATCGTGAAGGTCTTGCCGGAACCCGTAACCCCCAGTAAAGTCTGGAATTGGTTGCCTTCCTGAAAGCCTTTTACGAGGGCTTCTATTGCTTGCGGCTGGTCGCCGGTGGGTTTGTATTCACTGTGTAATTTGAAGATGCTGCCGCCTTTTGCAGCATCTTCATGAGCAAGTAGCGCAGCGAAAAGGCTTGGCACAGGCTTGGGGGAAACCGATTGTACCGGTGCCGACGACGGCAGGGCTTGCCTATAATTTGTTCGGCGAGACAGGTC
>CATJJD010000473.1 GCA_949740385.1 uncultured Lachnospiraceae bacterium | reverse complement strand
TCGCAAAATTTTTCGGATTTAGTGGACATTGGAGCCATTAACCTTTATACTATACATAAATTTGTTTTGAAAGGAGCTGTAACTGCTATGGAAAAGAAAATCCCTTATAAAATATATCTGTCAGAAAATGAGATGCCGCAGTACTGGTACAACGTCCGCGCCGATATGAAAAACAAGCCGGCGCCCCTGTTAAATCCGAAAACCCACGCGCCCATGACAGCCGAAGAGCTGGAAGCGGTCTTCTGCCGCGAGCTTGTGCAGCAGGAGCTGGACGATATGAACCGGCAGATTCCGATTCCTGAGGAGATTTTGGATTTCTACAAAATGTACCGCCCTGCCCCTCTTGTGCGCGCCTACTGCCTGGAAAAGAAGCTGGACACCCCGGCGAAAATCTACTACAAGTTCGAGGGCAACAACACAAGCGGCAGCCACAAGTTAAACTCCGCCATCGCCCAGGCCTACTACGCAAAAAAGCAGGGCTTAAAGGGCGTGACGACGGAGACCGGAGCCGGGCAGTGGGGCACGGCGCTCTCCATGGCCTGCTCCTACTTTGATCTGGACTGCAGAGTCTACATGGTAAAATGCTCCTACGAGCAGAAGCCCTTCCGCAGAGAGGTTATGCGCACCTACGGCGCGGACGTGACCCCGTCTCCGTCAGAGACCACCGAGGTCGGAAAGCAGATTCTTGCGGCACACCCGGGTACCGGCGGAAGCCTGGGCTGCGCCATCTCGGAGGCCGTGGAGACGGCCACCGGCACCGAAGGCTACCGCTATGTGCTCGGAAGCGTGTTAAATCAGGTGCTTCTCCACCAGTCTGTCATCGGCGTCGAGACGAAAACCGCCATGGACAAGTACGGAATAAAGCCGGACGTAATCATCGGCTGCGCCGGAGGCGGCTCCAACCTTGGCGGCCTGATCTCCCCGTTTATGGGCGAAAAGCTCCGGGGTGAGGCCGACTATCGCTTTATCGCGGTGGAGCCTGCGTCCTGCCCGAGCCTCACAAGGGGACGCTTCGCCTACGACTACTGCGACACCGGAATGGTATGCCCTCTGGCGAAAATGTACACCCTGGGGAGCGGCTTTATCCCGTCCGCCAACCACGCCGGCGGCCTTCGCTACCACGGCATGAGCTCCGTCCTCTCCCAGCTTTACAATGACGGACTGATGGAGGCCCGTTCCGTGACCCAGACAGCGGTGTTCGACGCGGCGGTGCAGTTCGCCCGGGTGGAGGGAATCCTCCCTGCGCCGGAGAGCAGCCATGCCATCCGCATCGCCATCGACGAGGCCATGGCCTGCAGAGAGTCCGGCGAGGAAAAGACCATCCTCTTCGGCCTCACCGGAACCGGATATTTCGACATGTACGCCTACGAGAAGTACAACAACGGGGACATGAGCGACTACATCCCGACGGATGAGGATCTAAAGGCCGGCTTTGACGGACTTCCGCAGATCTGACCGATCAAAAGCGCTTCCGGGATTATCCCGGAAGCGCGCGGATGATGTGGCATCTGCCCCTTCCGGGAAGTCGGTATTTCCAATACGGAAAAAATATGCAATCCGGATGTACCGCTCTCTGTCTGCCCTGTTCCCTGCCCGGCAAACCTGTCATTTATTCCCCCATTGCTTCCGCATGCCGCCACCGTAAATGCAAAAACAGAAATAAATATTATCGCCATCCACCCTTTTCACATCAAAAATACCTCGCTTTCCACTAATACCAATCATGTTTCACATACCATGGAAGCCTCCATGAGATTCCTGCAATCCTTTACAGTCATCAAACCTTCCTATTTATATCTTCACTCTCCGTCTTCATATCACGAACTGTTTTATCTGCTTTCAAATTATCCCGTGCTCTTTTTTCTTCTATCTTCTTACAGGCTTCCAACATTCCATTTTTAACCGCCCATTTAACCACAAAATATAAAGCAATCAAAACAATAATTGCCGTTCCCGTGCTGATACCCAGTTCCTGC
>CATJJD010000472.1 GCA_949740385.1 uncultured Lachnospiraceae bacterium | reverse complement strand
TTTGGAATAATCAAATGTAATTTTACTCATACCGCGCGCTCCTTTGCTTTTTAATGTGCAATTACCAATTATATACCATCGTATGTAATTCTAGCAGAGTACCACATGTTTATCAAGGAAAAATTTCCTGCAGAACCGACGAAATGATACGGTTTTCCTCCTCCTCCCGGTTCATCTTTTCTTCGGAGAGGCGCGTCCTGCCCTCCACATTCTCATCCGTCGGCGCCGGTTCGGACTCCATGATTACTTCCAGATAATTTCCGACCCGCTCCGTCACGGAATTGATCTTGCGCTGCACCCTGTTTACCCTGCGCAGCAGACAAAACTGCACGATCAGGATCAGCAGCACGGCCAGACCAAACCCGCTCACAAGCAGTATCTGCCCGTATTCCTGCACAAATGAAACAACTATCGACATACTTTCCCTCCTTGCCCCGTCGCAACGTCAGGCAGCTCCCGCAAAATACAAAAGGCAGCCGCTCATAATTGCATGGTCTTTTACATATTTTATCTGTGTATACTATTATAATGAATAAACGCGCACACAGGAATACGTAATCGTTCGCAAGTTTCGACATATCCTGACTTGACATTTTTCGTTGTCGATGTAATATGGAAACAACACAAAGTATCATGGATCGTGTTCAGGAAGGAGAAGTACATCTATGAAAAAAAGCACTGTAAAAATCGTAATGACCGGCGGCGGGACGGCCGGACATGTAACTCCCAACATCGCACTGATTCCTGCACTGCAGAAAGCAGGCTATGCCATTACATATATCGGATCTTACAACGGAATGGAGAAGGAACTGATCGAAGCTCAGAATATCCCCTATATCGGTATCTCTTCCGGCAAGCTCCGACGTTATTTTGATCTGAAAAATTTCTCGGACCCCTTTAAGGTGTTAAAGGGCTACGCACAGGCCGTCCGTACGCTAAAGAAGCTGAAACCGGACGTAGTGTTCTCCAAGGGAGGCTTCGTCTCGGTTCCGGTCGTGCTTGCAGCCAGACAGTGCCGTATTCCGGCGATTATTCACGAATCCGACATTACACCCGGACTCGCAAACAGAATTGCAATCCGGGGAGCCAGTCATGTATGCTGCAACTTTCCTGAGACAATGAAGTATCTGCCTCCTGCCAAAGCAGTTCTCACCGGATCACCGATCCGCCAGGAGCTCTTTTCGGGGAATGCGCAGACCGCCCGAAAGCTCTGCGGCTTTCCGAACGAGAACCGGCCGACGCTTCTCGTGGTGGGCGGCAGCTCCGGCTCAAAGGCCGTCAATGATGCGGTTCGGAAGATTCTTTCGGAGCTCCTCGAAGATTTCTTCGTGATCCACCTCTGCGGCAAGGGCAACCTCGACGAGAGCCTGAAAGGCACCGCCGGATATGCCCAGTTCGAGTATGCGGGTCCGGAGCTTCCCGACATGTTCGCACTCGCCGACATGGCCGTATCCCGGGCGGGAGCAAACTCCATCTGCGAACTTCTGGCACTGCACAAGCCGAATGTTCTGATCCCTCTGTCCGCCGCCGCAAGCCGCGGCGATCAGA
>CATJJD010000471.1 GCA_949740385.1 uncultured Lachnospiraceae bacterium | reverse complement strand
TGACCTTCCCAGGCGCGGGATTCGTTTCCAGTTTTGTTTTTATGGTTGTTCAAAGAAAAAATTTATGTCAAATCTTTGCTGTTTTTTGTCAGTGTGAAGAAACGTGTATTCGATTTTTCCTTATTCGCCGTCAGAATTGTGGTCAGAAACTGCCGCGGTAAATACAGTGTTTTCAATCGCTTTCGCCGTTTTTTATCCGTGTGATTTTTTTCTGTTCGCCGTCAAATTTGTGGTCAGACAGATGCCGGAAGCCCGAAAAGTCAGGTGTTTGGCGGTTTTTGTAATAAAGTACTTTACTTTATTATTTTGCAGACTGCAGGGGGGGAATTGTTCCCTGACGGGTTAAGAACATGTAAAAGGAGCGGCAGATGGGCGCGGCGCTGTATGAACATAACCAAACTGCATATGAATCGGCTGCTGCGATGCTGGCAGAGACCGGCAGAGCGGCGGTGATCCATCCGACGGGGACCGGGAAATCCTTTCTCGGCTTTCAGCTGTGTGCGGATCATCCGAAGGATCATGTCTTATGGCTGTCGCCGTCGGAGTATATCTTCCGGACGCAGGAGGAAAACTGGCGGAGGGCAGGGGGAGTACTGACGGATTCTGTCCGCTTCCTCACCTACGCGAAGCTGATGCGGATGGAGGAAGCAGATATGGACGGGCTGCGGCCCCGCTATATTGTGCTGGACGAGTTCCACCGCTGCGGCGCGCAGCTCTGGGGACAGGGCGTTAAGCGGCTGCTTGCCAGGTATCCAAAGGCGAAGCTGCTGGGGCTGACCGCCACAAACATTCGTTATCTCGACAACCAGCGCGATATGGCGCTTGAGCTGTTTGACGGAAATGTCGCATCGGAAATCACGCTGGGGGAGGCGGTTGTGCGGGGGATTTTGAAGCCGCCGAAGTACGTGCTCTCGGTCTATTCTTACCAGAAGGACATTGCCAGGCTGTCGGAGAAGATTCGCCGCATCAGAAGCAGGGCGGTGCGGGACGAAGCGGAGGCATACCTGGAGGCGCTGCGGCGGGCGCTGGAGATGGCGGACGGGTTGGATGTGGTTTTCGAAAAGCATATGCCGGAAAAGAACGGCAAGTATATTGTGTTCTGCGCAAACGCGGAGCATATGCGGGAAATGATGGAACTGTCACAGGCGTGGTTCGGCAGGGTGGACAAAGCCCCGCATATCTACTCGGTGTACGCGTCCGACCCGTCTGCCAGTCAGTCCTTTGCAGACTTTAAAGCGGATTATGACGGGGAGCATCTGAAGCTCCTTTACTGCATCGACGCGTTAAACGAGGGGATTCATCTGGAGGATATCGACGGCGTAATCCTGCTGAGGCCCACGGTGTCGCCGATTGTGTTCAAACAGCAGATCGGGCGGGCGCTGTCCGCCGGGAAAAAGAAGGCTGCGGTTATTTTTGATATTGTATTAAACATCAATAATCTCTGCAGCATCGGCGCGGTGGAGGAAGAGATGCAGACCGCGGCGGCGTATTACCGCTCGCTGGGTGAGGAGGACGCGGTTGTGCGGGAGCATTTCCGGATCATCGACGAGGTGCGGGACTGCCGG
>CATJJD010000470.1 GCA_949740385.1 uncultured Lachnospiraceae bacterium | reverse complement strand
GCTATAGGCTGTAGCAACCCCACACTGCATTGGCTGTTCCAAGCTGTGTGTAGCCTGCAAAGTAAAAAACCTTTCAGGTTGTGGAAGGCTGAATGTCCCTGGCTCACCTGTCAGCTTTCTCATGCTGGGGATGTGTCACACAGGCTATAGGCTGTAGCAACCCCACACTGCATTGGCTGTTCCAAGCTGTGTGTAGCCTGCAAAGTAAAAAACCTTTCAGGTTGTGGAAAGTTGAATGTCCCTGGCTCACCTGTCAGCTTTCTCATGCTGGGGATATGTCACAGGCTATAGGTAGTTTCAATCATGGACTGCCCTGGCTGTTCCAGGCTATGGGCATGACCTTGCTGCAAGACAAAAACCTCCAAGGCTGTTGGGACACCAATTCATGCTGGGGATGTGTCACACAGGCTATAAGCTGTGGCAACCCCACACTGCATTGGCTATTCCATCTTGTGTTCAGCCTGCAAAGTAAAAAACCTTTTGGGTTGTGGAAAACTGAATGTCCTTGGCTCACCTGTCAGCTTTCTCATGCTGGGGACACACAGGCTATAGGCTGTGGCAACCCTACACTGTCCTGGCTGTTCTAAACTATGGGCATGCCCTTGCACCAAGGCAAAAATTCCAAGGCTGTGGGGGAGCCACCAATGCCTTGCTTTATGCCATAAAGCCACCCTGCCACCCTTGCCATGGTTAATACAGGCTGCCACCCCTAGTATGTGCAGCATCCTAAAGCATGACAGGTACATGCCTTGGGCATCATATGCTGGATGCCTGCTGCCCAGGGCATGGGAGCAAAACATATGTTATTGGTGTTATTTCTGTTATAGGCTACCCAAAGCTGTAGGTATGTCCCTACATGCTGCTGGCATGCTGGGCTTGTATCCATGCCCAAAACATGTGTATACTGATATCCTGTGCAGGCAGATAAACTTAGTGTTATTGCTGTTATTGCTGTTATTGCAGAAATTACACCAGCTACAGTTATTGTGGAATCCCCCATTAATAAGGATGTGCCTGGACATGCATGCTGCACAGGCTGTATGTACATTGCTTATATAGAAAGTACAGCACACCTATGCATCCCTAACTGTTCCAGGCTGTGAGGGGGCAGGCTCCCCAACTGCAAAGTAAATACCTTTCCAGTCTGTGCAGGCTTGGGGATTCCTGATGTATGGGAAATCCATGTGCAGCCTCCCACACATTGGCATATAGGGAAAGTTTATGTTATTGGTGTTATTGATGTTATTGGCAACACCCAAACCAGACATTCCCTGTTTGGGTTTAGGTTATGGCTTCCCAGGGAGTATTCTGGCTTCTGCAAGTTGTAGGGAACCCCAAAGTAAAAAACTTGTCCAGTCTGTGCAAGCCTGTAGGTTTTTGGTGATAGAAAATCCATGTGCATCCCTACACACATTGGCATATAGGGAAAGTTTATGTTATTGGTGTTATTGATGTTATGCCATCCCCAACATAGACAGCATTTGATAACCTTCAACATGTTGAAACACCCAAACCAGGCATT
>CATJJD010000469.1 GCA_949740385.1 uncultured Lachnospiraceae bacterium | reverse complement strand
GAGGGACCCCGCAGGGGCGGATGCCATATGACCCACAGTGGAATGCGAAAATGAAATTTTTATTTAATTAAATCTGTATATAAGAAAAGAAGGTGATAACATGGCGGTCAACTCATACAGAGATGACGAACAGATGGAGAATACCGACAAAGGCAAAATTACCCGCCGCCTGTTTTCTTATCTGAAAAATTATAAAGCCGGCGTGCTCGGCGTGCTGCTGTGCATGGCGGTCACCGTGGCGATCAAGCTGGTGAACCCGCTTCTGATCGAGCATGCCATCGACGACTACATTGCGGTAAACAATCTGAACGGACTTGCGGCAATCGGCATCGCCGCGGTTGTGATCAACGTGATCTACATTATCATGGTAAAAATCCGCATGTACGTGATGTCGCTTATTTCTAATAAAATACTGCTGACGATACGCCAGGAGCTGTACGAGCACATTCAGAAGCTGTCGTTCTCGTTTTTTGACAGCCGGCCCACCGGAAAGATTCTGGCGCGGATTATCGGCGACGTGAACTCCTTAAAGGAAGTGCTGACCAGCGCGGTGACGACGCTGATTCCCGACTTTATCACGGTGGCCGGCGTTGTGGTGATCATGGCGGTCAAGGACTGGAAGCTGACGCTGGCGTCGCTGTGTACGATCCCGGTTATGATTGCGGCGGTATTTGCAATTCAGACAACGGCCCATAAGCTATGGCAGATCCGCAGAAAAAAATCCTCCAACCTAAACGCCTACGTCCACGAGGACATCGCGGGTATGTGCGTGGTGCAGAGCTTTTCGGCGGAGGACGAGACGCAGGAGATTTTTCACGGGCTGGTGGCGGAGGATCGGGATTCCTTTATCAAGGCCTGTGCGCGGTCGGATCTTTTCGGACCGGCGGTGGACTTCTGCTGGGGAATCGGGGCGATGATGCTCTACCTGGTGGGCGTCAAATATATCGGCGCGCCGAAGGTGTCCGTCGGACTTCTGGTGGCTTTCGGAACATACATTAACATGTTCTGGCACCCGATCATGAACCTGAGCAATTTCTATAATCAGGTGGTGACAAACCTGTCGGCGGCGGAGCGCATTTTTGACATTCTTGACACTGACCCGGATATTTACGACGACCCGGATGTGGAAGAGCTGCCGAACGTGGAGGGAAAGGTGGAATTTTCCCACGTTTCCTTCACCTACGACAGAGGCACGCCGGCGGAGACGAAGGTTCTGGAGGATGTGAACTTTACGATTCAGCCGGGTGAGACCATCGCGCTGGTGGGACCGACCGGCGCGGGCAAGACAACCGTGGTCAATCTGATCAGCCGTTTCTACGATATTGAGGAGGGAAAAACACTGATCGACGGCTATGACTTGACGAAGGTGAGCATCGAGAGTCTGCGCAGACAGATGGGTGTCATGACGCAGGACAACTTTATTTTCCACGGCACCATAAGAGACAACATTATGTACGGGAAGATGGACGCTACGGAGGAGGAGATGATCGCGGCGGCGAAGGCGGTCAACGCCCACGACTTTATCATGAAGCTGGAAAACGGCTACGACACAAAGCTGAAGGAGCGCGGCTCGG
>CATJJD010000468.1 GCA_949740385.1 uncultured Lachnospiraceae bacterium | reverse complement strand
TGCTTAGCAATATCTCTGTATCCGGCAGGGATGTCTCTCATAGTAGTATTCAGAAGGAGAGTGTTTTCTTTGGTTGTAAGACCACTCTCGATCAGTGCAATAGCTCCCTTGTTACCTGCTGCTCCTACTCCGATAAACTTGTAATTATACATGACTTGTATCCTCCTATTTTTATAATTCTTCTAATTCAATATTACTGATTGCTGTAGCCATATCTATTATGCTAATACCATCAGGAACCTCACCAACTTCCTCAGTATAGCATATCTTCAATATGGCTTCTAATACACTCCTATCTATCTTTCTCATGATACCCCCATTTAAACTTCATTTGCAGGGCCTATTAGTATAGGTCCATGAGTATAACAACATTTATTTTGGTTATTTGGTACAGCCGGATACGTGTTGTTATACTGCCTAGCATTATATTTGTGCGGGCAATTATCGCACTGTGATACAAACTTAATAGTAGGTTGTGGTATTTCCTGATTGGATCTACTGCTCATCGTTTGCATCTGAGCTAAGAGTGTAGTGTACATGTAATCACACTGAGTAAGTGTGTTTTTAGCTTGTTCTATAAGCTTACCTAAGTTGTTAACTATATTCTTAAGCTCTTTGTTCTCGTCATAATAATCGTAATACATTATTTCTATTCCTCCAGTATTTTTATTATAGCAGTATAGTTATACTGCCTTTATCTTAAAAACGCTTATATACGTTTTTAGGTTTCCTACACTATCCTAAACGTGTAAGTTTAGAGCATAGAAAAATAATAAAACTTAGGGGATAGGTGAAATACCTATCCCCATTCCTTGACGGTAGAATCAGAACTCTGTTTCTCCGTCTTTCTTTTTATTACGGCTCTCTTTCGAGACTTTTTCAGCGTCCTCTTCTTTGAGAGGGGAATATCCTAATCCACAACCCTCACCAAATGGAAAACCCTGCTCTGTGATGATACCAGGCATAATTCGGTACCTCCTTTCTTTTAGATTACATATATAATAGTTACCATATGTATCAGATATATAATATATAGGTATATTTCTATATCCTTTCAATCCTAGCCTTCTTCTTAGCTACAGTAGAAGGAAGTATATAGTCAGTAGCAATTATATTGGTAATCAGATGAGAACCAACTAAATATGCATTGACCATATGCTTAGCAAGAGAATCAGTGGCATCTATATCTAAATCTTCCAACCTAACGTCTCCAGTTAAATTGACTTGATTATATGCCTGTTGTTTAGCATTCATAGCATCGCCCTTTATCTTAAGAAACTCTGTAGTAGAGTACTTAAGGTTCATTACTTGGAATGCTTCGAACTCTCTATCGGACTGTCTAGCAGTCTTAGAATCACCAGTCAATTGCCCTGACTTCATATCTCTACTGGAGAGATCTATAGTCATATGATTTTTTTTAATAATAAACTGCTTAGGCTTTTTGATATGAATATATCCTACTAAGGAAGGTTT
>CATJJD010000467.1 GCA_949740385.1 uncultured Lachnospiraceae bacterium | reverse complement strand
ACTCCCAGTCGCCGTCCTTCTGCTCTCTGGTTCTCTGCAGATTTTCCGGATTCTTATCAAAGCCCTCTTTGCACTTTTCTTTTGTCGAGGCAAGCGCCTTCTGATACTCCGCCTCGTCGTAGATCCCCTCCGTCATGCGGCGGATAATCTCAACCTCGTCCACCGACTCCACGCGCATCCCCAGATACTCCTCAATAAACGCCGGGTCGATGATGGAGCCGCCGATTCCCATACAGATAGAGCCGATCTGCAGATAAGATTTGCCCCGCATGGTGGCAGCCGCAACAGAAGCCCGGCCAAAGCGCAGCAGCTTCTCCTTCACATCCTCCGGAATGCCGGTGTCAGTCGCCTCGCACACGTCGTGACCATAGATGCCGAAGGCCGGAAGCCCCTTCTGGGCGTGGGTCGCAAGCACCGACGCAAGGTAAACCGCCCCCGGGCGCTCGGTTCCGTTAAAGCCCCACACCGCCTTGATGGTCATCGGGTCCATGTCCATCGTCTCCGCACCGTAGCACCAGCACGGCGTAACGGTCAGCGTAATGTCAACCCCCGCCTTCTTGAACTTATCCGCGCAGGCCGCAGCCTCCGCCACGCGTCCGATTGTGGTATCCGCAATCACAACCTTCACCGGCTCCCCGTTGGAGTACCGGATATTCTCCTCAAACAGTTTTGCCGCCGCCTTTGCCATGTTCATGGTCTGATCTTCCAGCGATTCCCGCACCTGCAGCACTCCTCTTCTTCCGTCGATAGTCGGGCGGATTCCAATTACCGGGTAATCGCCAATGAGTCTTGATTCTGCCATAGCTACATCCTCCTTTTTCTGTAAACAGATCCTTTCGAAACTATTCTTTTATATATGTAACAAATCTTTCATATGCAGCATTCCACCGCTTCGTATCCTGCGGCTCATACACATATGTTTCTTCCGATTCCGCAATCATTTCCCTTGCCTTTGCCACGCTCTCGATCTCTCCCAGCGCCATAAGCTGAACCGCAATATTTCCGAGCGCCGTCGCCTCCGTCGGCCCCGCAATTACCCTTCTGCCGCCGGCTCCCGCCGTCATCTTACACAGCAGCTTACTCTGAATGCCGCCGCCGATCATATGAATCACCGGGTAATGCTTTCCGGTGCAGCGCTCGATCTGCTCCAGTGCATAGCGGTACTTCATCGCAAGACTCTGGTTAATGCAGCACATAATCTCCGCCGTACTCTCCGGCACCCTCTGGTTCGTCTCTCTGCAGAACTGCCGGATGCGCTCCGGGATATTTCCCGCCGCCACAAACCGCGGATCATCCGGGTCGATAAAGCTGACAAAGGGCTCCGCCGTAAGAGCCATCTCCTCCAGCTGCCCAAAGGAATAATCCTTCCCTTCCCGCTGCCACTGCCTCCTGCTCTCCTGTGCCAGCCAGAGGCCGATAATATTTTTCAGAAGCGTTGTCGTGCCTCCGTAGCCGCCCTCATTGCTGATATTGCAGGCAAAGGATGCCTCGCCGATCCCCGGCCCGGAACGCTCCGTCCCGAACAGCCTCCAGGTACCGCAGCTGATAAAGATAAAGTCCTTATCCTGCGTCGGCACCGACACGACGGCGCTCTGCGTATCATGGCCCGTAATCGCGATCACCTTCGCAGGTGCGATCCCCAGCTCCTCGCAGATCTCTGCCCTTATATCCCCCACAACCGTCCCGCTCGGAATGATTTCCGGCAGAAGCCTCTCCGGGATTTGAAGCGCCTCAAGTATCTCCTTTGACCAGGTTCTGGTTCTCGCATCCATAAGCTGGGTCGTGGAAACCATCGTGTACTCCGCACACTTTCTTCCGGTCAGAAAATAATTAAACAGATCCGGCATAAGAAGCAGCTGATCCGCCCGCTCAAGGAGCCACGGCCGTTTCGTCACAAGGGCGTATAGCTGGAAAATCGTATTAAAATTCTCAAACTGGTTTCCGGTTAGCTCGTAGATGCGCTCTCTCGGCAATTTCGCAAACACCTGCTCCTGCATCCCAAGCGTCCGGTCGT
>CATJJD010000466.1 GCA_949740385.1 uncultured Lachnospiraceae bacterium | reverse complement strand
TCAAAAGGATGAACGCCGCCTTTAAATGTTTTCAAACCCATTCTTGTGCCCTCTTTCCTGTTAATTATTTGGCAAAATATGAGATATTTTGACCGTATAGTATTATAATTATAGCACTTATTCAACCGGATTGAACTATATTTTTTTAAGAAACCTTGTTTTTTTTTTCGTACCTTTACGAAATTATGGAAAATATCATAATTTTTCGTGATGACGGAAATATCGGAATGTGCTAGAATGGCATAGACAAAAACGCACATGTGAGGACATGCTATGAAAAAAACACACAGAGAACTGCCCTTTCCCCGGAATAACGCGCTGACAGACCGGATTTTTGACGAAAAGGCACTGATTTTTGACATCGAGACAACCGGATTCTCCCCGAAAAGCGCCAGCGTCTACCTGATCGGCTGCGCCTTCCGAAAAGGAGGCAGTCTGTGTATCGAGCAGTACTTTGCGGACAGTCCTTCGGAGGAGCGAAAAATCTTAGAGGCCTTCCTTGTGATGCAGGACGGGGCTGAGACACTGATCTCCTTCAACGGCGCGGGCTTTGACATTCCCTTTCTGCGGGCGAGGTGCGAAAAATTCGGGCTTTCTGAGCGCTTTGAGGAGCTTCGCCACCTGGATCTGTACCGGTCCGTATCCGGCTTAAAATTTCTGTTCCGGCTCCCGGACTGCAGGCAGAAAACCCTCGAGCGCTTTTTAAAGCTTAAGAGGGAGGACCTGGCGGACGGCGGGGAGCTGATCGCCGTCTACCAGGAGTATGTAAAATGCCCGGATGAGGGGAAAAGCCGGCTGCTTCACCTGCACAACTTTGAGGACGTGACGGGTATGACGGAGCTGCTGTCGGTTCTGGCATACCCGGAAATATTTGACGGGGGCTTTTCGGTGCTCTCCTGCAGCAGAGAGCGCTATCTCCGCTATGACAGAAGCGAGGGGGAGGAGCTTTTGATCACACTGCAAAACAGCTGTCCTGTCCCCCGGCAGGTATCCTGCAAAGCCGGCGATTTCACGCTGAACGTAGGAACAGGCAGGACGGTGATCCGCGTCCCGGTCTTTTGGGGGAAGCTGCGCTACTTCTACGAAAACTACAGGGATTACTACTACCTTCCCGCCGAGGACATGGCGGTTCACAAAAGCGTCGCCTCCTTTGTGGACAAATCGTACCGGAAAGCGGCAAAAGCCTCCAACTGCTACATAAACAGGGAGGGCGCATTTCTCCCCCAGATGGACTCTGTAATGCAGCCGGAATTCCGCATGGAGTACCGGGATAAAAAAAGCTGGTTTGAGCTGACCGATGATTTCTGCTCTTCCTTTGAGCTGGCGGACCGCTATGCGCGGCACATCCTGACATATATGCGCGAAAACGGCAGATAGCCGGTCACGCAAAAACCCGCAGAGCATGCGCCTTGCTGTTCTGCGGGTTTTGTGCTTCCTGGTCCTTCGCCCGGTGCTACGGACGCTCGAAATAGAAGCTGCTCATCCGGGAAAATCCAATATCCTTGTAGTTTGTGATCTGCTCGGTACTGCCGATAAACAGTACGCCATGACTCTTTAAGGACTGGTAGAAGTTCTGGTAGATC
>CATJJD010000465.1 GCA_949740385.1 uncultured Lachnospiraceae bacterium | reverse complement strand
GTACAAATATCTGCAGGAGCTGATGGAGGACCGGTTTTCCGTTCTCGAGGACGTAAAGACGGTGCGTGTGGGCAATGAGATGACCGTCACGCTGAGCATCGGCGTGGGCATCCGCGGAGATTCCTACAATGACGGCTATGACCATGCCCGCGCGGCGATTGATCTCGCGCTTGGGCGGGGCGGCGATCAGGTTGTGGTGAAGGAGGAGGATGAGGTCTCCTACTTCGGCGGAAAGACCAAGCAGGTGGAGAAGACGACCCGTGTGAAGGCCCGTGTGAAGGCTCACGCGCTGCGGGAGATTATCCAGAGCCGGGAGAACGTCATTATTATGGGGCACAGCATCAGCGACGTGGATTCGCTGGGGGCGGGGCTTGGAATCTTCTGTGCGGCCCGCACGCTGGGCAAGAAGGCTCAGATCGTCATCAACAACCCCACAACATCTATCCGCCCGCTGATGGATACCCTCTCGGTGGAGAACGGCTACCCGGAGGATATGTTTATCGACAGTGCGGCGGCTCTTGAGATGGTGAGCCGCAACACGGTGGTGATGGTTGTGGACACGAACCGGCCGAGCTATACGGAGTGCCCGGAGCTGCTTAAGAACACGGCCTCGGTTGTGGTGTTTGACCACCACAGGCAGGGCAGCGAGGTGATTGAGAACCCGCTGCTGTCCTACATCGAGCCTTACGCTTCCTCCGCCTGCGAGATGGTGGCGGAGGTGCTGCAGTATTTCCAGGACGGCTTTAAGCTGTCGGCGGCGGAGGCGGACTGCATCTATGCGGGTATTCTGATTGACACGAACAATTTTATGACAAAGACGGGCGTGCGCACCTTTGAGGCGGCGGCGTACCTGAAGCGCTCCGGCGCGGAGGTGACGAGAGTCCGCAAGATGCTGCGCAACGATATGTCCTGCTACAAGGCGAGGGCCGAGGCGGTCCGTCACGCGGAGGTGTACCGCAAATCCTTCGCGATTGCGGTCTGCCCCAGCGAGGGCGTGGAGAGCCCGACCATTGTCGGCGCGCAGGCGGCCAACGAGCTGCTCAACATTATCGGGATTAAGGCGTCCTTCGTCCTTACGGAGTACGCGGGCAAGATATACGTCAGCTCCCGCTCGATTGATGAGATTAACGTTCAGCTCATCATGGAGCGGCTCGGCGGCGGCGGGCATCTGAACGTGGCGGGGGCGCAGCTCGCCAACTGTTCGGTTTCGCAGGCGAAGCGCATGATTATGGAGACACTGGACGAAATGCTGAAAGAAGGAGACATAGAGTAATGAAGATTATTTTGCTGGAAGATGTTAAGACACTGGGGAAAAAGGGCGATATTGTGGAGGTCAGCGACGGCTATGCGAGAAACGCCATTCTGCCGAAGAAGCTGGGCGTCGAAGCCACCAGCAGGAACT
>CATJJD010000464.1 GCA_949740385.1 uncultured Lachnospiraceae bacterium | reverse complement strand
CGTTAGAAACCTTGTGCTTATACCAGCATTGGCATAGGTATTTTTCTTACGCAGAAATTTTGCCATTTTGCGTCAAAAATCATTGATAAGTGGCCTAAAAACCGTCCTGACTGTCCGTCTCATCCCTGTCTCTCCGATACCGCATCAGATTCACCACGGCGGCCGCAAGCGACATGACAAAGGTCAGCCCGTGTAGCACGACCAGATATTCCTTCGTCAGCCCCAGAATAAAATCCGCGCACAGCATCCCGCCCCAGCAAAAAGTACAGAAAAACCAGATAAGAGCCGCAAACAATTCGAGTTTTTTCTTCCTCATAAGCACCTCCAAAAATCACAGAATTACCTGCTTGTTTTTCGGATATTGCTCTCCAGCAGACGGTTGTAGCCCTGCCATGCCAGATTGTTGTCCGCCACATTGCATAAAAGCTCCCGCATCGTCTCCATCTTCGCGTCCAGATTATCCGCAAAGCTCAGCGCAAGAGCCTCCACAAGGGCAGGCTTTTTCGGGGAGCCGTACTCCAGCTCTCCGTGGTGCGAAAGAATACAGTGCTTCAGCTCATTCTCAAGCACCTTCGGAAAACCGTCGATCCTTCGAATATTTTCGCCGACCCACTCCGCGCCGATCATAATATGCCCCAGCAGCTGCCCCGCATCGGTGTAGTCGTTCTCCGGAAAATCCGACAGCTCCTTAAGCTTTCCCACATCGTGGAACATGGCCGCGCTAAGGAGCAGATCCCGGTTGAGAAACGGGTAGTTCTCCGCAAAATAGCTGCAGTTTCTCGTAACGCTCACCGTGTGCTCCAAAAGGCCCCCGACAAATCCGTGATGCACGCTCTTGGCCGCCGAGTGCCCCTTAAACCGCTTCGCAAAGTCCCCGTCGTCAAAAAATCTGTGCAGAAGCCGGTTCAGATATGTATTTTTCACAGAGTCGATATATCCGAGCAGCTCCGCGTACATCTGCTCCACGTCCTTGTCCGTGGCCGGCAGGTAATCCTTCGGGGCGTACTCCCCCTCCTTCGCCTTGCGGGCCCGCTTGATGGACATCTGCAGGCTGCCCTGATAGCAGGTAATGTCCCCGGTAACCGCCACATAGTCCATCGCATCGAACTCGTCGATGCCGACAGAGCCCGGGTCCCAGATCTTTGCGTCGATGGTCCCGGTCTTATCCTGCAGAATAACATTGTCGTAAGCCTTTCCGGCCTTTGTCAGCGCCGACTGCTTCGACTTGCAAAGATAAATCTCGTTAATTCTCTCTCCCTCGCGGAGTGCTGTAATGTATTTCATATTTCGTTCGTCTTCCTTTCTGCGTCTGTCAAACGTAAACGACCACCGTACTCAGTGGCGCACCCCCGGCTCCACCGTGCAGCAGACCGACTTGTAGCCGCCGCTGCCCTGCCGCATCACGACAATCTCGTACTCCTCTCCCGGAATAAGCTTTCGCACCGCATCCCGGTACTCGCTGTCCGTGACGGCCTTTGTCCCGTCCACCTCCACAATCACGTCGCCGCTCTGCAGCCCCGCGCTCATCGCCGGCGAATCCATCGCCACCTCCTTGATGTAGACGCCCTTCGGCAGGTCGTAGGCCGCGGCAATCCGCTCCGTCACCGTCGATACATGAAGCCCCACATACGGAATATCCTTATCCGCAAACAAAAGCTCAATCACCGGCTTAAGCTCCGACACGGCAACCGCCGTCAGCGTGTTTGCGGAGGATGCGCTGTAGTCCTGCATCACAACGCCCACCAGCTCTCCCGCCACATTAATCAGAATACCGCTCCCGTTCTTGTAAGCGGCAATGTCCGTCGTAAACACGGAATAATTGCAGTCCCAGGTAGAAATCTCGTTGCTCGTCGCCGTGATATTGCCGGTCAGAATAGAGTAGTTCGTCCCCAGCGGGCTTCCAAGTGCAATCACAATCGTCCCCTTGTGCACGCTGCCGGAGCTTCCCATTTCGATCACCGAAACGGTGCGCCTCGTCGTCTCCTCCAGGTCCGCCTTCTCCACCGAAAGAACCGCAACTCCCGTGTTTCCGTCATAGCGCACAAGGCTGGCGGGAGCCACCGCGTCGTCCGTGAAAGTCACGCTGATTCTGGACGCGTCCCCGATCACCTTGCGCTCCGTCAGAATCAGGTATGCCGTGTCCGTCTCCCCGATGACGGCGCCGGAGCCAAGCCCCTCCTGCTCGTAGGAATTGTCAAACCAGTCCGTGCCGGACACCACGCTCGTGATGCTGACAATCGACTTGTTTGCCTTCGTCCCGATGGCATAAAGCTCATTCTGCAGACGCTGGTAATCCTCAATGGTCATCTCCCGCTCCACCTCGATCACCTTCTGTGTCTCCTCAGTCTCAGACGGCTCCTGCGTGCCGGCCGGCTCCGCGGGCGCCTCGCTCCCCTGAGTGTCCGGCGCCTCCTGCTCCGGTGCAAGCCGCTTTTGTATATATGGCAGCATAATCAGCACAACAATGCAGGCGGCAAGCGAAAACGCGGCTCCGCACAGCACAGACGTCAGCAGACGCACAAGCAGACGCTTTCTGTTCTTCGGTTTATCCTTGATCTGTTCGCGAACGAAATCGCTCTTTTGTAATGGTGTCTCTTTCATTTACGCCCTTCACATTCTCAAAATACAATATTCTCAAATGCAGTCATCGTACCAGTATTTATTATATTCTCATTTAACTGTAGTTGCAACCATTTTGTTACTTTTCACGGCCCGTGGAATGTAGTATAATGATGCTATTAAATGCAAGGAGCAGCCATGAACGCAAAAGTATTTCAAACCTTAGAATATTATAAGATATTAGACATGCTGGCGGAATATGCCGCCTGCGAAGAAGCAAAGAAGCTCTGCCGCGCCCTTATACCGCTTACGGACACCGGAAAGATCAACCGGCTGCAGACAGAGACGGCTGACGCGCTGTCGCGCCT
>CATJJD010000463.1 GCA_949740385.1 uncultured Lachnospiraceae bacterium | reverse complement strand
TGACAAAGTGGCGCAGCGTATCCGCCTGAACCGAACCAAACTCAAAAGCATGCAGGACACCAGTACCGACTATGCCGGTCATACCGGAACCTGCCCCAGTACCGGAAACGGAGCCGGAAAAGGCTCCAGAGAAAAAGCCGGCACGCCGGAAAAGCCTTTACAGTTCGGCAAAGCCGCCGGATGGATTTTAAGAATCATTAAATGTTTTACATGGAAATTTTACTGGATTAAGAAAAACTTTTCAGCAAAGCGATTGCGTGTCAAAAGAGCATCTCTGTGACAGGAGATGTTTTTTATACTCATATTTAAACAAGGAGGTACGAAATTATGGCAGCTAAGAAAAAAGAACTGCTCCCTGAAGAGGAAAACTTACAGGGAGCGATACCACAGACTGGGGTGAACCCGGAGCTTGAGGAGATGCCCGGACCCGAAGGCGATCCGCCGGATACAGAACTGCCTCAGACTGACACAGAGATTTCTGTATTTCAGGATACAGAGTCTGGAGATGAGCCTGTATCACAGACTGAAGCGGAATGGGCCGATGGCCGGCCGCTTTCGGAGCCTGAAGACGCGGAACTGTCCCAGACTGATACAGAAACAGCCGGAGAGGGCACATCTTCAGAGAATTCATTAAGCGGAGAGTCAGGAAAAGAGGAGTCTCCCCAGACTGAACCGGAAAAACCGAAAAGAACCCGCGGAAGCAGGAAGACCGACGGGAAACAGAACCAGTCTGACACAGAGGCAGGTTCCGGTGAAAAAGAGACGCCTAAGCCAAGGAGAAAACGTGCCTCTCCCAGACCGACTTCGCCAGTGTTGACCATTGACGGCCAGCTCAGCGTCGAAACGGATGCGGAAAAAGCGAAAAACGATCTGCTGGATTTACTGGAATCCCAGAAAACCGGTCGTATCCTGACTGGGACCATCCAGGGTGTGGAGCGCTCCGAGGACAACCAATCCTGTTCTTTCGCAGTCATTTACCACGGTGAGTTCAAAGTCATCATTCCTGCAGAGGAAGCAGTGGAGCCACCTGCGGATTATCGCGGAAGGCTTCCGGAGGACGTGCTGCATTATATGCTTACCAAGCGTCTGGGTGCAGAGGTGGATTATATCGTCAAGGGAACTGACCCGGCATCCGGTATTGCGGCAGCGAGCCGCATGGAGGCGATGAAGGCAAAGAGGAAGGCTTATTATCTCAGTACTGACCGGGAGGGGAACAACTTTCTGTATTCCGGCGTGTGCGCAGAAGCACGCATCGTATCGGTGATCCGTGCCGGCATTTTCGTGGATCTGTTCGGTCTGGAGGTTTACATCCCCCTGCGGGAACTGAGTTACCAGAGATGGATGGATGCGGCGGCATATTTCCAGCCGGGGCAGCGCATCCTGGTGAAAGTGCTGGAAGTGGACAGGACTGACCGAAGCCAGATAAAGGTAAAGGCTTCCGTGAAGCAGGCGGGAGAGAATCCCTATGAGAAGGCACTGCGCAGATATTCTGTGGGCAACCGTTATGTGGGTACGGTCAGTATGGTGGACACCAACGGCGTGTTCGTGGCTCTGGACGGGGGCATCGACTGCCTCTGCAGTTATCCGAAGCGCGGCAGGCCGCCAAGGGGATCCCGCGTGACCGTCCGTATCCTGGGGATCAACAACGACTCCAACCGGATATGGGGAGCGATTACCCATATTGCCACGGCCAGGTCACGGCTTTTCATGAGATTCATTAAGAAAGGAGGAGAGGGCGATGACCCATTGCGACCTGAGCGCTGCCAAACAGCAGCGCCGCAGGGAGGTTGCTGTACATACCCGTAATATGGTTCTGGCACAGCTTGGCGCTGTGGATGAGGATGGTGCTTCCCTTATAGCAGATTACCGCGGCTACTTTCTGCAGGTTTCTTTTTCGGAGCTGCATCCACTGATGGTGTTCTGTCTGGCTAAGTCACTTACGAAGCCAGGAACGGAAAAACAGTGGCAGGCGGCCAATGAACTGAATCTGAGGAGTATCCTC
>CATJJD010000462.1 GCA_949740385.1 uncultured Lachnospiraceae bacterium | reverse complement strand
TCGGCGGATAGAAATTGTATCATTTACTGTCCGTTGATTTTTTATGTTCTCAAAAGAAATTATACATCTTTTGAGCATCCGGATTTTAAAGAGGAGAAAATAAGCTGTTCCAGAAATGAAAAAGGGATAGAAATCTTGAATATTACTGTAGTCGAACAAATATTGAAAGAATATCTTCGGGAAGATAAAGGAAAAATTCGATATATTTTAGAAAAATTTCCATATAAGAGATCTGTAATATGTGCTGAGGTCAAGGGGAGATGCTATGCAAATGAGGCACTATGTGAAAATAACTTGAACGACACAGATCTGATAAATCTATTAGATGCCGTTTCGAGACTGATAGAGGATTTGGAGAATGGAAGAAAAACTGATTTGTGGGACAAACTTCAGGAAGACATTTTTGAATTGAGAATCCATGTTAGTGCAGGGCGTATCTTTCGATTATTGTTTGTACAGCATAACAGTATCTGTTTTTTGAACGGATTTATCAAAAAGACGCAAAAGACTCCGTTGGAGGAGATACATAAAGCGGTGGAGATTAAGAAACATATTGTCAGAATATTATAAGAATTTTTTAGCCTTGACTTGACAGGAGCGTATGAATCCCGCAGTGAGAAAAACGGCGGAGGAGGAGCTGCGTGGATGCCGGAACGCTTAAGCTCGTCGGAACCGATGAAGCGACGATCTATGAGTCATTCACGGAGCTGCTGGAGGATAAGACAGCGTATGAGAAGATGAGCAGGGCGGTGAATCCTTACGGCGACGGACATGCGTCAGAGTGGATTGCGGATATTCTGGAGGGGAGGGCGTATTGTCCCTGGGAGCCGGGGGCGTAACTCGCTTTTTGTTTTTATGCTGCAATAAAATAACAGAAATTTTCGATACCACGGAGTGCAGGAAGGAAAATTGCGCTGCCGTGGTATTTTTTTGATCTTTCAGAGAACATCAGTTCTTTGCGCCGCGATTAGTTGATACAAAATGCCGGATGAAGCAATACTGAGCAGTAAAAATGAATATACGAAATATCTGCCAGGGGATCAGTGTCAAAATCACGCGGCTTACTTGTGTATTATAAAGAAAATATATATAATGTAAACAAGCGTAGAAATTCGGTATGACGCAAGGGCGCATTAACCTGGCAAAAACCGTAGGGACTATCGAAAGAATCTCTTATGAGCAGTGCGGGGGCAATTATCATGGCAAGAACAGTTGGGATTGGCATTCAAAATTTTGAGAAGTTAATAACGGAGAATAGCTTTTACATTGATAAACGTCGACATCGGAGATGTATGCGGACTGCTTTGGCTTTACAGAAAAAGAGGTATTTGCTGCTCTGGACGAGTATCGTATGCAGGATAAGCGCATGGAAGTAAAAAAGTGGTATGACGGTTTTACCTTTGGAAAATATAAAGATATATATAATCCATGGTCTATTATAAACCATTTGAAAACCGGAAGACTTGCCACCTATTGGGCTAATACCAGCAGTAACGGTCTGGTGGATAAGTTGATTCGGGAGGGAAGTGCAGAGATAAAGATTTGTATGGAGAACTTGCTGAAGGGGGAACATCTGTACAAAGAGATCG
>CATJJD010000461.1 GCA_949740385.1 uncultured Lachnospiraceae bacterium | reverse complement strand
TTACCACCAGAAAAGGAAGGAAGAATCCCCAAAGGAATTCTCATAATAAAGTGATAAATTAATCCGGACTGCAAACCTTTGTTTTAGCCGCCTTATAATCTTTCAAATTACACGTCACAAGACAGTCTGCATTAACCATTCTTGCACATTCATCCTGCAGGCAGTCCTCAAAATCTTTGAACTGTACATTATCGATCGCCTCCAAAACCTGAGCATGTGAAGCGCCGGCAACCGTCAATAATCTACAAATGTCTTTTAGCCACATACGTTTTCCCTCATCTGGAATCCGAAGAGAATACCATATAATAGACAACGAATGAAAAGCTATGTATCCCTTCACTTTTCCTTAAGAACATAACTCCATAACTGCCTTTGAAGAATCTCGAAACCGGTCTTCACGGTCTGTAATATAATTTAATATAACATTAGTGTCAATCAATACAACCAAATTTCTCTCCCATGGCCTCCCTTCTTACTTGTTCATAGTCATAATCGTTTGGAAATGGATACTGCTTTTTCAGTTCCTCCATGTGTAAAAACACCTGTCTTTTTTCCGAAAATAAATTCTGATTCTCAGATATTTCCTCTGTTTTCCCAGCCACTACATTAAATCTTCTAATCATATCTATAAAGAATTTAACACTCTCATCATCTGGTAAAGAATCAATCATAGCATATGCTTCCTGCCGCAAAGTCATTTATTTTCCCTCCAATTGAAAATGTTTTCTATATATTCTATTCCAGCCTCCGCTCCGCCGCTCACAAAATCCGCTTCTTCCTCAGCCACACCAGCAGCAGCACGCAGATCACAATCATAATCGAGCACACAATCGCAAACCCGTGCGCCGAGTTCGCCAGCGGAACCCACCGGGAGTTGACATTCATCCCGTAAATACCGGAGATGACCGCGGGAATGGCCATAATAAGCGTGATAACCGTCAGGGACTTCATGATATTGTTCATCCGGTTGTCGATAACCGAGGACAGAAGCTCCCTGGTACCGTTTATAATATCCCGGTAGATGGTCGTCATCTCGATGGCCTGCCGGTTCTCCACAATCACATCGTCCAAAAGCTCCTTGTCCTCCGGGTACTGCTCCAGCCTCTTGTAGCGGGTCAGACGGTCCAGCACCACAGCGTTTGCCCGCAGGGAAGTCGCAAAATACACCAGAGTAGACTCCAGCTCGTGCAGCGCAATCAGGTCCGCCTCCTCGGTGTCGTCCCCGACCCGCTCCTCGATCTCCGTCCTCTTCTTATCGATCACCCGCAGATCGCTCTGGTAGAGCACGGCGACGCGGTAGAGAATCTGGTACACAAACCGGAGCTTTTTCTTCGTGCTGAACTCCTTCACCCGGTTGTCAAAAAACGCCTGCAAAACCGGCGTCTCCTCGGTGCACACCGTGACAATCTCTTTCGCCGTCAGAATAATGCCCAGCGGCACGGTCGTGTATGACTCCTTCCCGTGCCGCATCTCCGCCATCGGAATATCCACGATTATCAGCGTGTAACCGTCCTCCAGCTCGATGCGGGAGCTCTCCTCCTCGTCGAGGGCGGCAAGCAGATCCTCGACATCCACCTTAAGCAGATCCGCAATCATGCGTCCCTCGGCCGCGCTCGGACTGACCATATGAATCCATACGCCGTCCTGCACCGACGTCTCCTCATGGATGCGTCGGTTGTCTGTCCTGTAGTATCTGACCATGCCGTCCCTCCTTCTCTGTCAGTCTGAAATACCCTTAAGCTCCTGTTCACTTTTCAGGCAAGCCGATACAGCTTCCCGACCAGATTCTTATTCCGAATCATTGACAGGTTGTTAATAAAAATAACATCCTGCACCCCTTTTTCCGCCGCCATCTCACTGACGCTGCCGGTCCAGTATCGGTAATCCACCACATGAATCGTCTGGTAGTGATCCACCAGAAACGGGATAAAGCAGTTGCCGAAGGATTCCTTGACCACAAGACAGGAGCTGCCGTCCGTCAGCTCATTGTTCACAATCTCCGTATAGGGATTGTCCCCGGCAATAAAGCAGCTGTACTTGAGGCTGGCAGCCGCATTGCTCTCATCGTAAATGACTTTGCTGTCATATTTCACGCCGTTTGCATCTTCAATGTGCATGATCGCGTCCATCTTCGGCAGATAGGCCGTTATCACGTCCGGCGTCCCGCCCAGCTCCTCGCACTCGTCCGTGTCATTAAAATAAAAGGAACCCAGAAAATTGTCAAACTCCACCGTCTCATAGCCCTCCAGCGGTTCCGGCGCAATCCCCTTCGCCTCGCAGAAATCCTCGTAAGCGTACCAAGCCCCCAGCGCCGTCCAGTGGTGATCCGTGCGGAAATAAATGTACTCGTCGCGGTGCTCCATCAGAGAATCGTAGATTTCCACCGCCTTTACCTTCTCCGAGAGCTTTGCCTGTATGTTCTTTACAGCCTCCTTCTGGTTGCCGGACTGAATCTGCCCCTGCAGATTGTCGGGAAACGTAATTCCCGAGCCCAGCGGAATGACAATATCATAAACCCGGGCTTTCCCGTCCAGATTTTCGACAACCTTATTCACCGTCTGCGCGTAATTTTCCGCCGGCTCGTCCAGGTAAGTGTAAAGCTCATATGCCGCGTTGCCGACCACCACGACGCTTCCGTAGTCCACCACTTTTTCGTCCGATGTAATCTTTGGGTACTCCGCCGGCTCTCCGGCCTGCGTGTCTTCCGTCAGCGTCTCCTCCCCGGCCTGTGTGCCTGCCGCGCTCTCCGTTCCCGCGGCAGGCTCGTCCTCTCCGGCCTGCGTCTCTTCGTCAGACTGAGTATCTGACGCTTCCGTACCGCCCGCATTCTGCGAATCGCCGGAAGTACCGCCGCCGATCTTATCCGCCGCACCGTCCCCGCAGCCTGCCAGTGCGCCTGCGGCAAGCGCAGACGCCAGCAGTGCCGCATATATTTTCTTTCGCATCATTTCTTCCCCCTCGCTTCACAACCCGATCTGCACGATCGTCACTGTAATTTGTACAAATTTTTATCTGAAATGAAATTCGAGATATTGTAGAGCACAAGGATATCGGTAATATCATGCTCCGCCAGATAGCTCTGCATATCCCCCTTGTAGTACCGCAGATCAACCATATAAATATCGTCAAACTGCTCAAGCGCAAGCGGCACAAACGCGTTGGCAAAGGAATCCTTGATTACCAGAAGCTTCCTGCCGTTTTTGCCGCCGGCCTCAATGTGAACCTGCCCGTAATTTCCGCCGAAAAAGAACGCATACTTGTCCTTCTCATCCAGCTTATCCACATCATAGATCATTCCCGGCTTCTTTCCGTCCACCGTAACCTTATAGCCGGATACAAAAGACAGCCCCTCTCCGACGGGCCCGTAAGTCCAGATGCTGTCGCAGGCGGAACCTGCGTCGAGAATTTTCGAATACAGACTCCCCCTGAAATCGTCCGCAAGCACATTCTTCTCCAGCTCACTTTTGTCCGTGTACGGCATACCGACCGATCTGCTCCACTCCTGCCATGCGATAAACGCACCGTCCGTCGTCCAGTGATGATCGGTCCGGTAATAGATGTACTCATCGGCGTGCGCCGCCAGGGCCGCTCTCACATCCACGGCGTTGTAGTCCCTCACAGCGTCCAGAATTCGGTCAAGGTACGCACTCTGGTCAAACAGCCGCGCATTTTTCGGAAGCTTATCCGCCATCACAAGGCCGGACGTGGGTATCAGAAGAAAGCTGATGCGGTCGGCCGCAATTTTTTCGGATGCTCTGTCGAAAAACGATACAACCGCCCGGGTATTCTGTTCCACAAGCGCATCGTCCACATCCTCCTTCGTAATCTTCTCGAAATCGTATCCGTCCTTTCCCACATAAGCGCCGCCGATATCCGTATTTCCCGCCGCCTTCTGCACGGCGGTCTTTACGGTGATCCACTGATCCCGGCCGAAAATGTGATCCTTCAGGTACTCCTCCAGCCCCTTCTGAAACCTTCCCTCAAGGACGTTCTCCCAGGAAAATTTCGGCGGGTCGGACAGGTAACGGTTCTCGTTGGGTGAAAATTCCCGGTCCTTCGCGATAAATCCCGCCGCGGAAATTCCCCCGACGAACAAAACAAAACAAACTGTAATCATTACTCGTATCTTTTTCATACCGCTATCCCTTTCCTGTCACGCCGCACTAAAACCGAAAATACAGAAACGGATTGTAGCTGTCCCCCACAAGAAACGCGTAGGAGAGCGCCAGCAGCACGAGCATGAACGCCGGCTTTGCCAGCGTAAGCACTGGTGAGGACTGAACCTCATCAAAAATATTGCCGTCCGAAACCGGCCTGTCCCCCCTGCTTTTTAGCAAAATCCGAAGCCATGCCCGATGATCCGCCGAACAGATCACAAGTATGACAAGAAGCACCCCGTTGCAGGACAGCAGGTAGAAAAAGTCGGAATTGACAGCCGAAACTCCGACACCGAACATCGCCTTCAGGTATCCTGAGAGCGCGTGCATATCCGTCTGTGCAAAGATCGTCCAGCCGATCACCACAAGAAACATACTGTACACATGTCCCAGCCATGCCGGCAGCTTTTCCAGCCACCGGAGGAGAAAAAGCTTCTCCATAATCAGAAGAACGCCGTAGTACAGTCCCCACAGAACAAAATTCCAGCTGGCCCCGTGCCAGAGCCCGGTGAGCATCCACACGATCAGAAGATTCAGAATCTGCCGCGGCATTCCCTTCCGGTTTCCGCCCAGCGGAATGTAGACATACTCCTTAAACCAGGAGCTCAGCGAAATATGCCAGCGCCGCCAGAACTCCGTGATGCTTCCCGCCATATACGGGAAGTTAAAGTTCTCCAGAAAGTGAAACCCGAACATCCGCCCCAGTCCGATGGCCATGTCCGAGTAGCCGGAAAAATCAAAATAAATCTGAAAGCTGTAGGCGACAGCCCCAAGCCAGGCCGTCGCCGCGGTCAGCTCGCTCATGCCGGAAATCTCGTTCCACAGCGCGCCGATCTGGTTGGCAAGCAGCACCTTTTTTCCCATACCCACCGCAAAGCGGAACGCTCCTTCCGAGAAGTCCTCCAGACTGCTTTTTCTGCACGTCAGCTCGTCTGCGATGGTCTTATACTGCACGATCGGCCCCGCAATCAGCTGCGGAAACAGCACAACGTAGGTTGCAAAATCCAGAATGCTGTGCTGCGCCGGCACCCTGCCCCAATAGACGTCAATGGTGTAGGACATGGTCTGAAAGGTGTAGAAGGAAATTCCGATCGGCAGCGCAATGTGCAGAAGCGACAGTCCCGCTCCCGTAACGGAATTGAGATTGCCGATAAAAAAGTCCGCATATTTAAAAAATCCGAGAATCGCCAGATTCCCGCACAGGTCGACGACAAGTGCGGCCTTCATCCTTCCCGGACTGTTCTTCGCCCTGAAATATTCAATTAAGCGGCCGTTCGTATAGTCAAATACCGTGGAGAACAGCATTATAAGCACATACACCGGCTCGCCCCACGCATAGAAGATCAGACTGGCGAAAAGAAGCACCAGATTCCTGAGTCTGCGGGGGCAGATATAGTACAACAGCAATACGATCGGCAAAAAAACAAGTAAGAAGACAAAGCTGCTGAATACCATCTTATTTGAACGCTTCCTCTATAATCTCTTTCGCCTTGTCCGAATCCCCGGAAACGCAGAGCACAACATACTTTCCCTTCTGCTCCAGCACCGCTGACTCCACCCGCTTCGTCTCCTCCGGGATATAATCGCGGAAGGACTCCGCCTGATCCTCCAGGTAAGTCTGCACATGCTCCTTCTGCTTCTTCGCAGTCTCCTCGTCCGGCGCGTCAAAAACCGCAACCTCCTCCGCCGTCGAGCCGCTTCCCATATACATGGAGGCCGTCACGCCCTCCTCCATATCAAGGTACACCGCCACCGCGTCCTCCTCGAGAAGCTGCAGCTCATCGTCGTATGCGATACCCGATACGAGAGAATCCGCCAGCGCCTTTGGGTCGATCTCCTTCGCAGCGCCGTTTCCGCAGCCCGCCGCAAGCAGAACAAGCGCCGCAAGCACCGCCGTCAATCTCGATTTCTTCATTCTTTTGTTCCCCTTTCTTCATTATTAAATATAGATTTATATTAAATAGTAATTAAACTATCCTGGCCCCTCAGTCTGCGGCTCCGCCGTACCGCTGACTCTGCACGCGGATCAGCTCCTCGTCGTCAAAATAGTTGATGCGCATCGCCCGCTTCACCTCGGAGAGCGTACGAGCCGCAGTCTCCCTCGCCGTCTCACTGCCCTTTTTCAGCACCTCGTACACCGCCGGAATATCCTTCTCAAGCTCTGCCCTGCGGGCGCGGATCAAAGCAAGCTCCTCCTGCATGACATTGTTTAAGAACTTTTTGATCTTCACATCGCCGAGTCCGCCTCTTTTGTAGTGTTCCTTCAATTCGTCCAGATTATGATAGTCCGGCAGATATTCTTCAAAATGATTGTCTTTGCAGAATGCATCGAGATACGTGAACACACAGTTGCCCTCGATATGCCCCGGGTCCGATACCTGCAGATGCGTCGGGTCGGTGAACATGCTCATAATCT
>CATJJD010000460.1 GCA_949740385.1 uncultured Lachnospiraceae bacterium | reverse complement strand
TTTTATTCATATTTTCTGGCCGTAATGCAGAGCGGCACGAAGAGCGTGCACAGATAAACAGCAAGAAAGCACATCGCAAAGGCGAAGGCCGACGGGAAGCCGGGAAGGAAGGCCGTCGGGATGCACTGCAGCGGCGATGCAAGAAGCGAAAGGATGCTCCAGCGCCGCAGCTGACGAATCATATACGGCCAGTTTCTGTTGTTGAAGCCGGCGCTGCCCGGCAGGCTCAGGCTGAATGCGCCGTCGCTGTAGGTGGTGATTCGGTTTTCGTCATACCAGGCGGGGAGCCGCTCCTTCATAAAAAACCAGAAGTAAATGCCGAAAACCAGGCTTAAAATCTCCATAACCAGTATGCCGGATACGAGGGCCATCCTGTCCGTCCTGTACAGAAGCCAGATTGCTGCGGCTGTCTCTGCGGCGGATACAAGGGCGATTCCCGCAAAAAAGGGTCCGTATTTCTTTAACCGGTCCCGCTTTTTAACCGGCGCTTCCTCCGAGAAGGTCAGCGCCTTCTTCACAAGGGCCTCCACCCGCTCGTCCTGCTCGTTCGCCTGTAACCGTCTTCGGCCCTCCAGAAGCTCGGTGACGGACACCTGCAGAATGTTCGACAGCGGGATGAGCAGCGAGATGTCGGGCATACTGAGGCCGCGCTCCCACTTGCTGACGGCCTTGTCGGACACGAAAAGCTTCTCCGCCAGCTCCCGCTGGGTGAAGCCTGCGGACCTGCGAAGCCCCGCGAGAAATGTGCCGAAGGCGGCCTTGTCGATTGTGAACAGCATTGCAGGATCGGTTGCTGTATTGTTTTCTCTGTGATCCATCTGATCCCCTCCTTTTGACTTATATGATAGCGGGAAAGTGCCGTCCGGGCAACCGACCGGCGGTAGAGACGGGGAAAAAGCGGGCCGATCCGTGGGTCGGCCCGCTTGATATATCATGATTTAATATCTGTTCTGTCAGTGCGCCAGTTCGAAGCGCTGTACGAGCTGGTTTAGAAGCTCCGCCTGGGACGCCAGCTCCTCGGAGGTGGCGGACGCCTGCTGCGACGCGGCGGAATTGTCCTGTATGCCCCTTGTCATCTCCTCAATGCCGATGCGCAGCTGGTTCATACTCTCTGCCTGTGCGGCGGCGGTCTCAGCGGTCTTTTGAATCATGCCGTTGACATGCTCCACTGCGGTCACGGACTCCTTCAGAGATTCCATCGCGCCGACGGCGATAGTGTTGCCCTTGTTGATCTCCTCCATGGAAATCTCGATCAGGTCTCTCGTTGTGCTGGCGGCCTTCGAGCTCTCCGTGGCAAGCTTTCCGATCTCGTCCGCAACGACCGCAAAGCCTTTTCCGGCCTCTCCCGCCCGGGCGGCCTCGATGGAGGCGTTCAGCGACAGAAGGTTCGTCTGGGATGCGATCTCCTCGATGGTCTGGATAATGCCGACTACCTGCTGGGACGTCTTTCGGATCTCCTCCATGGCGTTCATCATCATCGTCATCTTCTGCTGGTTCTGTTCAATCATAAGGGTCACCTGCTCGGTTGCCCTTGCGGAGGTCTCCGCATCCCGGTGGGCCTCCTCCACGCTCTCTGCAACCTCCGTCGTGGTGGCGGAAAGCTCCTCCACGGACGCCGCCTGCAGCTCTGCGCCCTCCGCCAGCATCTGGGCCGCGGACGACAGCTCCGAGGCTCCGACGGACACCCGCTCTGCGCTGTCGTTGATGTTCTCCATCACCTCGTTCATGGAGCTGGAGATATTGAGCAGTGCGGTCTTGATCTTCTGGAACTCGCCCACGTAGTCATTTTTTAAATCGACGCTTAATTTACCGTCCGCAAGGTGGGACAGCACGTCGGCGGTCTCGTCTATGTATACGATGTACTCCTTCAGGCGGCTTACGGTCTTTCCGATGGAGCCGCCCAGCTCCCCGATCTCGTTCTCGGACGTAATGTTCAGATGCACGTCAAGGTCTCCGCTGGCAAGCTGCTGCGCCGTCTCGTTCAGCTCCATAATCGGTCTGGACAGATTCCGGGCGCTTCTGCGGATGCCGAGGGCGATCAGAACGACGCCGAGAGCGAAGAGGATGACAAGAGAGACAACCATAAGAATAAGCGTGGAGTAGTACTCTGTCGAAGTCATGCAGCTGAGCACAAGGTAGCCGGTGTCGCTGACCAGCTCAACGGAACCGTACTTTGCCGAGCCCCCTGTCCGGTAGCGCAGAAACTTCTGCTCTGCGTTCATCACGGCGTCCACGGCATTCTCAGAGATGCCGGCCTGCGCGATATTCTGCTGCAGCATGTCGTCCTGCGGGTGGTAGATAATCGTTCCGGAACCGGACAGAAGGGTGATATATCCTTTTTTTCCGATGCGGTAGCCGCTCATAATATTCGTCACCTGATCCAGCGACAGATCCATGCCGACCGCTCCGATTGCCTCTCCGGTCGACTCGTCGTACACCGGCGCGGCGGCGCTTAAAATAACCTTTCCGCTGGACACGTCGGTGTACGGCTCGGTGAGAACCACATGTCCGGCGTCCATGCATTTAAACCACTCCCGTTCTGTCACATCCCATCCCGGCTCGGTGGTAAAGCCGTCGGACTGGGTCAGCACGCTGTTGTCGATATCGGCGATCCACACCTGAAGAATGTTCTGCGGGTCGGTGTTTACGATATTCAGCATGTTTGCGCGGACCTCGTCCATCTGGTCCGTAAGCCTTATGTCGTCTCCCGGGTGTGTGTTTTTAAAGACGTGGCGGATCTGCGGGTTGACGGCCAGCTGCTCCACACTGCTTGTATAGTTTTCCAGAAAGCCCGTCACCTGATTGGCGGCCGATCTGGATTCCAGCGTCAGCTCGCTCTTTCTGGACGACGTGATTGCCCATGTCATCATGGCGATGGCCGCTGCTGCAACTACGAGAAAGACAAGAATAACGCTCTTGCCCACCTGCAGCAGAATTTCGTCTGCAATCCTCTTTTTCGAGGCTGCACTTTTCCCTTTTTGTTCTTTCATTAAAAACCCTCCTTGTAAATGTTTCCAACTTATATTTATTGTAGTACTTTTTGACTTTTTATACAAGAAAAAATCTACAAATGACACAAATTTGTTTAAAATGCCATTTGCGGCCGGCTTGACATTTTTCTGTCTTTTCACTATACTATATAAACTAAGAAAAAAGCGGACAGCCCGCGTCCTTACTGACAGGAGGCGGTTTTTTACTTTACAGAGATATTGTGTCGGACAAAAAGGCTTTCACTCAAGGAGGTAAGTGATGTACAACAAGGTGGACACCAACATGAATTTTGTCGAGCGCGAGAAGGCGGTGGGGGCGTTCTGGCGCGAAAATGACATTTTTGTCAGGTCGATGGAGCAGCGGAAGGGCTGCGAGACCTACACTTTTTATGACGGGCCGCCTACGGCCAACGGAAAGCCCCACATCGGGCATGTGGAGACGCGCACGATAAAGGACATGATTCCGCGGTTTCAGACGATGAAGGGAAAGTACGTGCCCCGCAAGGCCGGGTGGGACACCCACGGTCTTCCGGTTGAGATCGAGGTGGAGAAGCTCCTTGGGCTGGACGGCAAGGATCAGATCGAAGCCTATGGGCTGGAGCCGTTTATCAGCCAGTGCAGGGAGTCGGTGTGGAAGTACAGGGGCATGTGGGAGGACTTCTCCGGCACCGTGGGCTTTTGGGCGGACATGGACCATCCTTACGTGACATACGACGACAACTTTATCGAGTCCGAGTGGTGGGCGTTAAAGGAGATCTGGAAGAAGGGGCTTTTGTACAAGGGCTTTAAGATCGTCCCTTACTGTCCGCGCTGCGGCACCCCGCTCTCCGCGCAGGAGGTGGCGCAGGGCTATAAGACCGTGAAGGAGCGCTCCGCCATCGTTCGGTTTCAGGTGGCGGACGAGGACGCGTACCTGCTTGCCTGGACGACGACGCCCTGGACGCTGCCGAGCAACGTGGCGCTGTGCGTGAACCCGGATGACACATACATTAAGGTAAAGGCGGCGGACGGCCGCACCTACTATCTGGCGCAGGCGCTTGCGGATTCGGTGCTCGGAAAGCTCGCGGAGGAGGAAAAGGCGGCCTACGAGGTGCTTGAGACGTACACGGGAAAGGACCTGGAGCACAAGGAGTACGTGCCGCTGTTTGACTGCGCGAAGACCGCGGCCGACCAGCAGGGGAAGAAGGGCTTTTACGTGACCTGCGACGACTACGTGACGATGACCGACGGTACCGGAATCGTCCACATCGCCCCGGCCTTCGGCGAGGACGACGCAAACGTGGGCCGCAGATACGACCTGCCTTTCGTACAGTTTGTGGACGGAAAGGGCGAGATGACGGAGGAGACGCCTTTTGCGGGGCTGTTCGTCAAGAAGGCGGACCCATTGGTCATTTCGAACCTGGAGGAGAGAGGACAGCTCTTTGACGCCCCGAAGTTCGAGCACGACTATCCGCACTGCTGGCGCTGCGACACGCCGCTTATCTACTACGCGAGAGAATCCTGGTACATTAAGGAGACGGCGGTAAAGGACGACCTGGTTCGCAACAACAACACGGTCAACTGGATTCCGGAGTCCATCGGCAGCGGACGCTTCGGCAACTGGCTGGAGAATATTCAGGACTGGGCCATCTCCCGCAACCGCTACTGGGGCACGCCCTTAAATATCTGGGGGGGCGGGCGCGGGACCAAAAAGTTTGGTTGGAAACCCGCCCCGGCGGGGGGGGGGGGGGG
>CATJJD010000459.1 GCA_949740385.1 uncultured Lachnospiraceae bacterium | reverse complement strand
TTGTGATTATAGAGGATTGGAGGTAAAAGTGAAACGAGGCAGAAAATCTTCTAATAATTTTGTAGAGAATGGAAAAAAAGTATGGAAAGCTGGGAAGTATAAGAGGCTTTCCAAAGAGGACGGACACGATGTCAGCTACAGCATTGAAAATCAGGATGAAATCTTGAACTACTTCCTGCAGGGACACCCGGAAATAGAGGTTGTGGACGATTATCAGGATGACGGACGGACTGGCACTGATTCAGACCGTGATGATTTTCAAAGGCTTCTGGCAGATATCTACGCAAAGCGTATTAACTGTGTGATTGTCAAGGATTTGTCCCGATTGTCAAGAAATGACTATGAGTGTGGGCACTATCTGGAATATGTGTTTGTTTCTCTGGATGTCAGGTTTATCTCAGTGGAACTTCCGGCGTTGGACAGCTACCTGCGGCCGAATGAGATCAGCAGCATTGCTACAAAGATGCAGAGCTATATGAACGATCAGCATTGCTACCAGACTTCAATGAAAATCCGAAGCGTGTTTGATATGAAACGGAGTATGGGACAGTTTATTGGTGCGTTTGCTCCATACGGCTATCTCAAAGACCCGGAGGACTATCACAAGCTGGTCGTAAATCCAGAGACAGCCCCTATTGTACAGGATATCTTCAAATGGTATGTGTATGAGGGCATGAACAAAAATGCGATTGCAAGGCATCTGATTGCGTTAGGGATTCCAAGCCCGACCGCCTATAAACAGCAGTTAGGGATGAATTATCATAATCCCCATGCGCAGACAGGCAAGGTGTACTGGAGTGAGCGCACAGTTGTAAATATCCTGAAAAATCCGACCTATTTGGGCCATATGGTACAGGGACGCCATCAGGTTAAAAGCTATAAGGTACATATTATTGTGCCTATCCCGGAGGAAGATTGGTTTTATGTGAAAGATACCCATGAGGCTATCATTGATCAGGAAACCTTTGACCGGGCACAGGAGCTTTTTGAGAGGAATGTTCGGACCTCGCCAAAGGCAAAAACGGTTTATCTGTTTTCTGGTTTTTTGCGTTGTGGTGACTGCGGCCGGGGAATGACACGCCGGACTTCTAAAGGATATACTTATTACAGCTGTAAAACCTACATTATGAAGAACCGGGGATTATGCAGCAGCCATACGATACGGGATGAGTTGGTGGAGCAGGTGGTGTTTGAAACGGTCAGGAAGCAGATTGCCCTTTGCGGTTCCCTTGCACAGATTATTGATGAAATCAACCAGGCACCTGTGGTACATAATCAGTC
>CATJJD010000458.1 GCA_949740385.1 uncultured Lachnospiraceae bacterium | reverse complement strand
TTATCGAAGAGCCTTGCGTAGGCGATCACCGTGGCCGCCGCAATGGGAATTCCCTTGTAGGCCGGGCCGAACAGCACGTCAAAGTCGTCCCCGAAGCAATCATGCACCGCTCTGGCGTAGTACTCCCCCAGCCGCATGAGCTGTCCGCCCGTCACATACGCCCCCGCATTCATAAAAAACGGAGACTTTCTGCCGCTTTTCAGCGTGAAATCGCCGAATTTCAGAACATCGCTCTCCACCATAAACTCTATAAATTCCTGTTTGTACTGCTCCATCTATTTTAAAATCCTCCTGACTGAGACATTTTCGGATACCATAATATACTATCATAAAACTTTTCATTATTCAATCGGTTTCCACAAACTGCGACTGTTACCTGATATTTGCCTTAAAATGATCGGACATACCGTTCTCCTTCCATAATTATGCTTATTTTACCGAAGTTGTTTTCCAATGTTGTTATCTTACTACAAAGGGGCGGACTTTTCCACCGGAATTTATACCGAAATTTTCTTCCGGGCCGCTGTCGCAGCTGATCGTATCCCACAGAAGGTCCGCTCTCAGCCCGGACGCCGCTTCCTCGCCTTTCCGTCGAAAATCTGTGGCCTGTATACAAATGCTAACACCAAATTCAGGAAATAGCAATGGTTTTTAGTCTTGATGTGTTTATTATGGAATGGATTTTCTTCATAAAACGGCAAATCACCCGCCCGGCGTCTGTTGCTCCTGCAGTCACCGTCTAAGCCATTTGATGATGCAGCAGACAAAAAATTTAGCTGAGCCCTTTTCCGTGAGCTGTCTGTCTCTTGCATGAACATGCATACATCCAACGATACAATATGACGTAAAATGCAGATCGTATCCTGCAACCATATATTCGTAATACTCTGGCATGCTAATCCTCCATAAATTCAATATTATTGTTCAGATAATCCCTGACAATTTGAATTTCTATATCGCACATGGTAGTCACAAGAATTTCACCCACATTATTTAATACCAGTGCCATTTCCGGCCTTTTCAGGTTCAGATCCTTTATATTTTCGCCATCTCTTGTAAACGCATATCCATTCATTATCATGTTTGCTGAATCCGCAACCGCTTTATAATCAATCCTGCTCAATCCTCACTTTCTGTACCTGCATTAAAAATTCTTCTGCATCCATGATAAAGATTTTCTAATACCGGAATCAAATCAATCTACTCTTCCTCCTCGTTTTCACTGTGAGAATATTTTGCCATAACAACTAAATATCCATGATCCCATTCCTTCACCTGTGTATACCTTTCCAGTGAATATGGCGCCCTGAATCGGAGCATGCGCCCGTTGTACTGAAATATCGTATATTCATTCTTACTGCTCAGTATTGCTTCATCCGGCATTTTGCATCAACTCCTGTTCCTATATTTACAAACACCCTTTTTATATTTTCACACGACTTTTTCACATTTCTCCATTTTGTAATCGCGGTGCAAAGAACTGATGTTTGTCAAAAAATACCACGGCAGCGCTATTTTTCTTTTCGCGCTCCGTGGTTTCGAAAATTTTTATATATTTCATTTCAGGGCCTATAATCCATTTTCTTCTTTCACTTGTGGCC
>CATJJD010000457.1 GCA_949740385.1 uncultured Lachnospiraceae bacterium | reverse complement strand
TATGAAGTAGTCTGAAAAGCAGTCCTTAGCTGAAAAGCTGAGGGCTGTTTTTCAGTGTTTATGGATAATGTTGAAATGGTAATAAATATAAAAATATTGTTGACAAAATTCACCATTGTATTAGAATTAATGTATGGGGGCAGGTGAAGGAGGGGGAGTTAGAGTTTTTCATAAAACTAATGCAAGGGATAGATTGAAAATCATGACTAATTTACCTTAAAAAAAATGTCATAACATGAAAAGAAAAATCCTATACACCTTACAAAAGGCTGTGTCATAAAATCTGTGTAAATAAGTTGTCTGAAAAGTTCCTTTGGACTGCTTGATTACCTTGCTCAAAATGCCAGAAGCCAGTCAAGTCAAGGGCTCCAGCCTTTATGGGCTTTTGGCATTTTGATAAAATTCATTATGGCAGTCCAGAGAACTTACACACATAATCTGACACTCTCTTACAAAAAGCTATGATAGTTTTCTGTAATTGGGGTTAGCATATATAACTTGTTCAGAATTGCCAAATCTTCTTACTTTTTCCATAAAATAAACTTTATCCCCACTATAAGCCACTTCGCCTTTTTTGAAAAATGAAACAATACAATAATGTTCAGGATCTTCTTCTCTGTGCCTGATAAATATGTATACAATATCACTAATATTTTTGAACCAACTCTCAATTAAATAATCTGCCCTTATCACAGATGACATTCCCTTTTGATTGTTTATATTAAAAATTTTTATAAAATTCTCAGTATTCAAATATTCCTCCAAAAACCTAAGTTCTTCAATCCTGCTTTTTACATCCTTTTTTGAATCTTTACTAATAAAATTTTCACTTTTACTAATTATCTGTTCTGATACACTGTGATTTATAACAATTTCTTTTATTGTTTCAGCCCTGTCTTGAGGAATAATAATATCTGTTAAATACTGTAATCCAGCAATATGAAAAAAATCTGTATTTTTAAAATTCAACTTAATGGTTTTCAATTTTCTTCTTCTGGAAATTACAAACTGGTATTCAAACTGCTCAAGTATCAAAAACTTAGCAGCAGCATCATAAAGTATATCCATCCCTGCCCTCACAAACAGTAAAAGCCTTGCATCATTGCAAGGCTTTACTTTCCTGTTACTGCAACTTTCTTTCACCAAAGCTAGATGGGTTATGGTAAGTTGCCACCTTTTTCAAAGCCTCCACAGTCACTGCATCCCATCACAGCTCCTGATTCACAGGCAAACAAAGCATCATTTTTATGTGTGTGCTTCACAAGAAGAAATATTCTTCTGTTATTATATTATAACAATTATCTGAAAATGTCAATCAAATTTTCATTAAAATAATTTCTTATTTTGTCAATCCACATAATCATCACCTCTACAACTATTGCCATTTGATACTAAAATGAGATTTTTGTGGAATGCCACAGGAAAAGGACTACCCATCTTCTCTTTCTCATAATCTTTTTTTTATGGTTGAGAGGGCAGGAAATTGCATGTATGGATTGTGTCCCAAATGTTCAATGAACTAAGCACTAATCCAACACACTTACAAACTATATCAAATATCTCCATCTTTTTCACCCCTTTCAAAGTTGGGACTCCAC
>CATJJD010000456.1 GCA_949740385.1 uncultured Lachnospiraceae bacterium | reverse complement strand
GTCACTCCGGCTTTTTTGAATGTACTTGCATTGCCCGGCTGATTTTTTAATTTCTGGCGCGCCTCCTTTGAGATATTCAGGACGGTATCCACGGTGTTGATTGGATTCTGAGCGCCTGTGCCGGAAAGATGAAATCCGGTATCTTTCGAGCTGTGCACTGCGGAGATAACCGGTGCACTCGAAAGCTTCAAATTTAATGAATTCATTTTTATGCTGTTTGACATCCTGTTTCCTCCTCGTCTCAATAATACAATGAAAAGCCGCCGGCAGCCTCTTTTACGATGAAAAATATAGATTTTCAACCGCTTATTAATTGCATCATCACAGTAATTAAAAGTATCCCTCACCAGTATAACAGGCGCTTCGAAAATACTCCAGACATTTTTTATGTTCGCTTTCTGTCAGCTTCTTTTGCCGTACACAGGTAATCCACCCCGGTTCGAAAACATGTTTACATGATATTATTTTTTGTAATTCATCTATATCATTCACTCTCCTGCTCCATTCGTTTCATCCAGTCTAAAACTTTTTGAGTTGGCTTCCAATCGTCCGATTCCATTTCGCGCAATTCTTCAATGCTGAAAGATATTGTTTTACCCTCTTCATACTGTTTAAAACTTTTATCTAATTTTGCCAGATATTCGGTATTCCTTTTAGCCTTCGCCAATTCGTTATATTCTGTCCGTTGCAATCACAGTGCACCTCTTTTTCGTACTCAAACCCGTACTGTTTATAGTACCCATATTATATGCTGCTATTATGTACGCGTCAATAAAATTATATCCATTACTGCGAGATATTTCCTGCATTTTCGCATTATTCTAACCAAATATTTGACAAGAATGGGTAGAATGAGTAGAATATGGGTAGAATAAATTCAGGAGGCGGTCAGATGATTTTTCAGGAAAGCGAAACAGTTGAACTAAAAGCGATCGTTGTAGATGATATAAAAAAGGAAATCATTGCTTTCGCAAACTGTGAGGGAGGGAAACTGTACATCGGCGTTCAGGATGACGGAACCGTGTCAGGACTGGATAATCCGGACGAAACATCTCTGCAAATCAGCAATATGGTAAGAGACGCAATCAAACCGGATCTGACGATGTTTCTTCACTATAAAACAGTAACGGCAGACGGAAAGAAAATTGTTGAAGTTGATATTCAGCAGGGAACAGAGCGCCCCTATTATATAGCGAAAAAGGGCCTGCGTCCCGAAGGCGTTTATGTCCGTCAGGGTTATTCCTCTGTTCCCGCCACAAATACAGCAATCCGCCGCATGATAAAGGAAACAGACGGAGATCATTTTGAGGAAATGCGGTCCCTGGAACAAAATCTAACCTTTGAAAGTGCAGAAAAAATATTTGCCAGCCGAAATGTAAAGTTTGGTCCCGCACAGATGAAAACACTCGGAATGGTAACACAGGACGGTGTCTGTACAAACCTTGGGCTGATTCTCTCGGATCAGTGTGTGCACACAATTAAAGCCGCTGTTTTTCAGGGTACGACGCAGTCTGAATTTAAGGATCGGAAAGAATTTTCCGGCTCATTGTTTCGTCAGATGGAAGAAGCGTATGACTTTATTGATTTCCATAATCAGACGCACGCAACCTTTGATAAATTATATCGCATTGACAGACGGGATTATCCGGAAACAGCAGTCAGGGAAGCCCTTCTGAATCTTCTCGTGCACCGTGAATATTCATTCCGCGCCAGCACATTCATCAGCCTTTACGCAAACAGACTCGAATTTATCTCAATCGGCGGTCTGGTGAACGGCGTATCCTTAAAGGATATAACAATGGGCATTTCCGTCTGTCGAAACATCCGACTGGCAAATATATTTTACCGTTTGGAGTTGATCGAAGCTTACGGAACCGGAATTAT
>CATJJD010000455.1 GCA_949740385.1 uncultured Lachnospiraceae bacterium | reverse complement strand
TAAAATCACTCATTGTAAAATACCTCCTATTCTTAATATGTACTTATCCTATCACCCTGACAAATTTTTGTCAATACTACAGGTCAAGCTTCAAATCCTTCTCTTTGATCCAGCCGGCTCTTCGAAACAGCATTCCGAACGCCCAGGCAAGCACAGCCGGAAGCACAAAGCACACAAGAAGAAGCCCGGCCCAGTCCGCCGGGGCAATGGCCGCCCTCTCCCCCGCCGCAATGTCCGTTATCCAGCCGGTATAGACGCCGATGGGGCCCACCAATCCGCAGGTGCCCATGCCGGAGGCAACCGCAGCCCCGTTCATCTCAAGCCGAAACACGCAGGTTGCCACCGGCCCGGTGACCGCAGAGGCCAGTATCGCCGGAAGCCAGATGCGGGGATTTTTTACGATATTTGCCATCTGGAGCATGGATGTGCCAAGCCCCTGGGCCCAAAGGCCGCCCCAGCGGTTTTCCCGAAAGCTCAGCACCGCAAAGCCCACCATCTGGGCGCAGCAGCCCGCAAGAGCCGCCGCCCCCGCAAGACCGGTCAGATTCAGCGCCGCGCAGATCGCCGCGCTGCTGATCGGGAGCGTCAGCGCAATGCCCACAAGAACCGACACAATGATTCCCATAAGAAACGGCTGCAGCTCCGTCGCCCACATGATCGCGTTGCCGACGCCGGACGCCGCAAGACCGATGCCCGGCCCCCACCATATGGCAAGGCCGACGCCCGCAAAGAGCGTCACAAAGGGCGTCACAAGAATATCAATTTTCGTCTCCTTCGACACGGCCTTGCCGCACTCCGCCGCAATGACCGAGACGACAAGCACCGCAAGGGGCCCGCCTGCCCCGGCAATGTCCGCCGCGTTGGCCGCAGTGCCCACCGCCGCCAGCGAGAAGAGCACAAGGGGCGGCGCCTTTAAGGCATGTCCGATGGCCACCGCCATGGCGGCTCCCGCAGCTCCCTGGGCGTAGCCTCCGACTGTGATAAGAAGCGGCAGATGCATCTGCTCTCCGAAGGTTTTGATGATCGTTCCCATGAGCAGCGACGCAAACAGCCCCTGGGCCATGGCGGAGAGGGCGTCAATCCCGTAGCGCCTGCCCGAAATCACAATATCCTTGCGCCTCAGAAATGCCCGGATACGATCCCACATACGATTCATGATCGACTCTCTCCGTCAGTGCTTCGGAACAAGCTTTTCGATGCCGCCCATATACGCCCGAAGCGCCTCCGGAATATTCACCGAGCCGTCCGCGTTCAGGTTGTTCTCAAGAAACGCAATCAGCATACGCGGCGGGGCCACAACGGTATTGTTTAAGGTGTGGGCGAAATATTTGCTCTTATCCTTACCCTTCACGCGGATTTTCAGCCGTCTCGCCTGGGCGTCGCCGAGATTGGAGCAGCTTCCCACCTCAAAATACTTCTGCTGGCGCGGCGACCAGGCCTCCACGTCGCAGGATTTCACCTTAAGGTCCGCCAGATCGCCGGAGCAGCACTCCAGCGTGCGGACCGGAATATCCAGACTGCGGAACAGATCCACCGTGTTCTGCCAAAGCTTATCGTACCACTCCATGGACTCCTCCGGCTTACAGACCACAACCATCTCCTGCTTCTCAAACTGGTGGATGCGGTAGACGCCGCGCTCCTCGATGCCGTGGGCGCCCTTCTCCTTGCGGAAGCACGGGGAGTAGCTGGTAAAGGTGTACGGCAGCTTCTCCTCGTCGTTTATGGTGTCGATAAACCTGCCGATCATCGAGTGCTCGGACGTGCCGATCAGATAGAGATCCTCCCCCTCGATTTTGTACATCATGGCCTCCATCTCGTCGAAGCTCATAACGCCGGTCACCACGTTGGCGCGGATCATAAAAGGCGGAATCACGTAGGTGAAGCCCCTGCCGATCATGAAATCTCTGGCATAGGAAATCACCGCGGAGTGAAGCCTTGCGATGTCCCCCATCAGATAATAAAAGCCGTTGCCCGCAACCTTCCCCGCCGCGTCCAGATCAATCCCGTCAAACCGCTCCATAATCTGGGTGTGATACGGGATCTCGAAATCCGGTACCGCCGGATCGCCGTACTTTTCGATCTCCACGTTGCAGCTGTCGTCCTTTCCGATGGGAACGGACGGATCGATGATGTTTGGAATTGTCATCATAATCTTTGTGATCTTCTCGGAAAGGGTGCGCTCCTTCTCCTCCAGTTCGGCGAGGCGCGCGGCATTTTCGGAAACCTTCTCCTTAACGGCATTTGCCTCCTCCTTCTTTCCCTGCCCCATCAGAGCTCCGATCTCCTTTGAGAGCCTGTTTCTGCCGGCGCGAAGCTCGTCCGCCTCCTGCTGCGCGGCTCTGGCCTGCGCGTCCAGCTCGATCACTTCGTCCACCAGCGAAAGCTTGTGGTCCTGAAATTTCTTTTTAATATTTTCCCGCACAAGATCGGGATTTTCCCGCAAAAATTTTAAATCGATCATAGCTCCTCCCTGCAATCAAAATTATTAGTTATTGTACTATATGCCCTTTTAAAAATCAATCGTTTCTGTCAAAGGCGTTCAGGTCGTAATTCACCGTGCGGTAAAAAAGCGCCTCCATATCGTCCCGCCCCATGCTAAAGTTGCCGAGCATCCACATGGCCTTCGCCACAACCGACTCCAGCGTCATATCGTAGGACTCCAGAAAGCGACAGTGGCTCTTCATGTCGTGGCCCACCTCGTATACCGTCATGTCGCTGCCCTCGTGGGCAACCTGCGTCGCCATGATCACAAGACAGTCCGGGTGCTCCTGACAGAGCCGGTAAAATTCCTCCGCGATGGACGCCGGAATTCCCCCGACGCCGAAGCTCTCCACGATAATGCAGTCGTAGCCGGCAAACAGAAGCGGCAGAATGGACGGCTCGATTCCCGGTATCAGCTTCAGCAGAAAAATGCTCTCGTCCATATGCTCGAAAAACCGGACCGGCTCCCCGCAGGGCGGAGTCGGTATATAGCGGATAATGCGCCCTCCCTGAATAATCGCAAGATACGGATAGTCGATGCTGGAAAATGCATTGTAGCTCTTGGAGCGCATTTTCTTCGCCCGGGTCCCCGCGATCACTTTGCCGTCGAAGACGATGGAAACGCCCCGGGACCGGTCGTCCGCCGCATAGAGAAAGCTGTCCAGGAGATTGGATTTGGCGTCCGTAATTTCCAGGTCAATCGGTCTTTGGGCTCCGGTTATCACAATGGGCTTTTCGGAATTCTGGATCATGTAGGAGAGGGCCGCCGCCGGGTACGCCATGGTGTCAGTGCCATGGGCGATCACAAATCCGTCGTACTGCTCATATTTTTCGCGGATGACCTGCACGAGCCTGACCCAGTGCTGCGGGCGCATATTGGAGCTGTCAAGATTAAACGGCTGCACCGTATGCACTTTGCACAGATCCGCAAGCTGCGGCAGATACGAAAGCAGCTCCTCCGGCTGAATCTGCGGCTTTAAGCCGCTGTCCGATTTGCGGGACGCAATGGTGCCCCCCGTGGCAACAAGCAGTATTTGCTTCACGCTTTACCCCCTTCTCTCTTCCGTGTACAGGAAAAAGCACTAACTACGGTTTTCGGTAGTTAGTGCATATCCTCTATCTGTTCAGCGGATATTTGTCCGTCAGCTCCTTCACAATCGCAAGCGCAGCCTCCACCGAAGCCTCGCCTTCCTTAATCAGCATCGCAATCGCCTCCGCAACCCGGTCAAAATCAGCCTCCGCAAGCCCTCTTGATGTGGCTGCCGGAGTCCCGAGACGGATACCGCTTGTGACGAACGGCTTCTGCGGATCGTTCGGAATCGTGTTCTTGTTTGCGGTGATATGCGCGCGGTCCAAAAGCTTCTCCACCGCCTTGCCGGTCAGATTGTAGCTGGTCAGATCCACAAGCATCAGATGGTTGTCCGTTCCGCCGGAAACGATGCGGATGCCGCGCTCCATAAGGCCCGCGCACAGCGCCTTCGCATTCTTTACAACCTGCTCCTGATATGCCTTAAATTCCGGCTGCAGCGCCTCCGCAAAGCACACGGCCTTCGCCGCGATCACATGCATCAGCGGTCCTCCCTGCGTTCCCGGGAAAATAGCCTTGTTAAAATTATACTTCTCGTTGGCCTCATTGCTGCAAAGAATCATGCCGCCCCGCGGTCCGCGCAGCGTCTTGTGGGTCGTTGTGGTAACCACGTCCGCATACGGAATCGGGCTCGGATGAAGTCCTGCCGCCACAAGTCCCGCAATGTGCGCCATGTCCACCATGAGCACCGCGCCCACCTCGTTTGCGATCTCGCGGAAACGCTTAAAGTCGATGGTTCTCGCATAGGCGGAGGCCCCCGCAATCATCATCTTCGGCCGGCAGTCCAGCGCGATTTCCCGCACTCTGTCATAGTCGATGAAGCCCTCGTCGTCTACGCCGTAGGGCACAATGTGAAAATAGCTTCCGGAGAAATTCACCGGCGACCCGTGGGTCAGATGTCCGCCGTGATCCAGGTTCATGCCCATCACGGTGTCACCCGGCTTTAATACGGCAAACTGAACCGCCATGTTCGCCTGTGCGCCGGAGTGCGGCTGCACGTTGACATACTCGCAGCCAAACAGCTTTTTCGCCCGCTCCCTTGCCAGCTCCTCCACAGCATCCACGCACTCGCAGCCGCCGTAATAGCGCTTTGTCGGATAGCCTTCCGCGTATTTGTTTGTCAGGATGCTTCCCGTCGCCGCCATAACGGCCGGGCTGACCCAGTTCTCGGAGGCGATCAGCTCAATATGGCTGTTCTGCCGGTCGAATTCCGCCTCAATGGCAGCCGCAATCTCGGGATCTACTGTTCTTATATCGTCTGCTGTGTACATGTTGTTCTCCTTTTACTGTTATGATACTGATTGAAGGGTCTGCTGCAGTGGGGGAAGGATTCCTGTCCGCCGGCACTGCATGTGCATAAAAGTATACCACCAATCCGGCCGTAAGTCTATTCCAATCTGATTCCGTAAAATATTTTGTAAAATATTTTTCCCGGCCAGGCCGTCCTCATCTGCCAAGCACCGGCCAGGCCTGATCTCTCTCATTTATGGAAAGCGCCGTCCCGTCCTCCATGCAGTACCCCTCCACGGAGGCGCTCCCGCGGTACTCGCCCCGGACCTGCGGCCAGATCACGCCAACGGACGGATCGTTCCAGGCCAGTCCGCCGTCGTCTCCCGGATGGTAAAAATCCGTGACCTTGTAGCAGAATTTTGCCGTGTCCGACAGCACCAGATACCCGTGGGCAAAGCCCTCTGAAACGTAGAACTGCCTGTGATTGTCCTCCGAGAGCTCCACGCCGTACCACTGTCCGAACGTCTCGCTTCCCTTTCGCATATCCACCGCCACGTCAAACACCGTCCCGGAAATCACGCGCACCAGCTTGCCCTGGGGATGCTCCTTCTGGAAATGCAGCCCCCGCAGCACCCCTTTTGTGCTCATGCACTCATTGTCCTGCACAAAGACCATGTCAAGCCCGTCCTCCTGCATGTCCCT
>CATJJD010000454.1 GCA_949740385.1 uncultured Lachnospiraceae bacterium | reverse complement strand
GGTGATTTCGGGGGAGTTCCGGATTGATATTCCGGCGCCGGATATGCCGATTGTCACGCCGGACGGCGGCGATTTCGGGGTGGAGATTACCATTGCGGTGACGGTTCCCGACGGCTGCAGCGCCTATTACACCTGGGACGGCTCGGATCCGTCTTCGGCAAGCAGGACCTATACGGGGCCGATCACCATACCGGAGGGCAACAATGTGCTGTCGGTCATTATCATCGATGATACAACGGGGCTGTGCTCCGACATTTACCGCGGCAATTTTATTTTCTACCGCGAGGAGGATGACGAGGGGGAGGTTCTGCCGGAGCTTCCGGTCTCCGGCGAGGCGAAGATTATGGGATAGGAGCCGAAAAACAGCCTGCGGGCATTCTCTGCTCACAGGCTGGTTTTTTAATCGGCAAATGTGATGTGGCCGGCCTCCATATGCCGGATTCTTGCCAGCGCACAGACTTCGATGCCCTGTGCGGCGAGCTTTTCTCTTCCGGGCTGGAAGGTTTTCTCGATCAAAACGCCGATTCCCGCCACGGTGGCGTGCGCCTTTCGCAGAAGCCGGATGGCTCCGGTTGCGGCTTCTCCGTTTGCGAGAAAGTCGTCGATAATGAGCACATGGTCGTTTTCGGAGATGTATTTTGAGGACACGGAGAGCTCATAGCTCATCTCCTTTGTGAAGGAGGTCACCTGGGTCTGATAAAGGCTGTCGTTCAACACCTTTGACGGCTGCTTCTTGAGGATGATGAGGGGAAGCTGCATGCACTGGGCGGTCATAAGGGCAGGGGCGATGCCGGAGCTCTCGATGGTGGCGATTTTGGTGATTCCCCGGTTTTTAAAGTGTTCTGCGAATTCCTGGCCCACGTGCAGCATCAGCGCCGGGTCCACCTGATGGTTGACAAAGCTGTCCACTTTTAAGATTTCGGAGTTCACTGCGACCCCCTCTATCATAATACGGTTCTGTAATTCTTTCAAATTGTCCTCCTCTCTGTTGTTGGATTATGCGCAAATATAAAATTATTATAGGATAACGCCATGAGAATATCAATCGTTTGTGTCGGAAAAATCAAAGAAAAGTTCTATGCGCAGGCAGTTGACGAGTACTGCAAACGGCTGGGCCGCTACTGCCGGCTGGAGATTGTGGAGGTTGCGGACGAAAAGACGAAGGAGAATGCGTCTGACAATGAGGTGCGCATCGTGAAGGAGTGCGAGGGGGAGCGCATCCTAAAGAACATTCAGGACGGCAGCTACGTTGCGGCGCTGGCCATTGAGGGGGATATGCCGGACTCCCTGGAGCTGTCGCGGAAGCTGGAGCGCCTTGGCACCGGCGGCGTCAGCCATATCACCTTTGTCATCGGCGGCTCACTGGGGCTTTCGGAGGCGGTGTGCAAAAGAGCCGACTGGCTTCTTAGCTTTTCCAGGATGACGTTCCCGCATCAGCTGATGCGGGTGATTCTGCTGGAGCAGGTGTATCGGGCTTATCGTATTATGCGGAACGAACCATATCACAAGTAAGGGCGAAAAGGAACGGATGTTCTTGTGAATAAAAGAGAATAAGAGTTATATTTTTACCCCCATGGGAGTTTGAGGCTTCCATGGGGTTTTTACTGTTCGTGACAATAAAGTTCT
>CATJJD010000453.1 GCA_949740385.1 uncultured Lachnospiraceae bacterium | reverse complement strand
TTTCCTGTTCTTTGCCTTTGCCCGCTCCTTTGCGTTTGCCATGACAAGCTCGACCGCCTTCGTAATGGCAAGATCCCGCTTCACGGACTTTTTCTCCGCATCGCCCATGTAGTCCCTGAACTTGTCGGCCGCCATGCCGTAGCCTGCCGCCATCTTCTCGATCTCCTCATCCACATCGGCGTCGGTAACTTCGATATTCTCTTCCTTCGCAATCTGCTCAAGCACAAGACTGCTCTTGATTCTTGTGATGGCCTCCGGGCGCACCTGCTCCATCATGGCATCCATCGTCGTGCCCGAGAACTGCAGATACTGCTCCATGGAAAGACCGCTCTGGGCAATTCTCTGAGAGAACTCGTCGATCATGCTCTCGCACTGTGTCTCGATCATCGGCTCCGGCAGTTCAACGACGGACTTGTCGATAATCTTCTGTACCGCCTCATCCTCCTTCGTCCGCTTCGCCTCGTTCTCCTTCTGCTCCTCCAGATTCTTCTTCACGCACTCGCGGTACTCCGCCAGAGTGTCGAACTCAGAGACATCCTGCGCGTACTCGTCGTTTAACTCCGGAAGCTCCTTCGCGCGGATCTCGTTAATCTTCACCTTAAAGAGCGCAGGCTTTCCCGCAAGCTCCTCGGCCTGATACTGATCCGGGAACGTCACGTTTACTTCCACCTCGTCACCGGTGTTTTTGCCCACAAGCTGCTCCTCAAAGGTGTCAATAAAGCTGTGGGAACCGATCTCCAGCGCATGGTTCTCGCCCTTGCCGCCCTCGAAGGCTTTGCCGTCCACAAATCCCTCAAAGTCGATCACGGCGGTATCGCCCTCCGCAACCGGACGGTCCGTCACGGTGACGGTTCTCGCGTTGTTCCTGCGCTCGCGCTCAATCGCCTCGTCGATCTCCTCCTCCGTCACAGCCGTGTCGACTTTTGTCACGGTAACTCCCATATATTTGCCAAGTGTAACCTCAGGCTTTACTGCAACCTCCGCAGTATAGATAAACGTCCTGCCCTTCTCAAGCTGCACAACGTCGACTTCCGGGCGGGATACAATGTCGAGTCCGCTCTCCTCCATCGCCGACGGATAGGTCTGCTGCATCAGGGTATTCGCCGCATCCTCGTAGAAAATTTCCGGACCGTACAGCTTCTCAACCATCGCTCTCGGAACCTTTCCCTTGCGGAAGCCCGGGATGCTGATTCTGCGCTTCTCCTTCTGGTAAGCGGTCTCCATTGCCTTATCCAGCTCCTGTGCGGACACCTCAATGGTCAGCTTCGCCATACTGTTCTCTAACTTCTCAACCTGTACACTCATTATAAATGCTTCCTCCTTAAATATATTCTGCTGCCGTCCCACCCTGCAGGACAGCGGCTCAAACGCCGCAGAACAAGCTATGCGATGCGCCACCTCTCATATTCATATGAAAAAACAGGCATAGTTCGACTATCACAGTCATTTAAGCATTATAGCATAGAATTCCGGTATTTGCAAAGTATTTTTTTGGAAGCAGAAATGTCAGGATGTCGGTATTTGCTACAATTCTGCGCACACTGACGCCTCAACCGCCTCCACTTCCTCCAGCGCGATTCCGGTGAACTCTGCTATCTCTTCCGGCGTTTTTCCGGAGGAAAGCATT
>CATJJD010000452.1 GCA_949740385.1 uncultured Lachnospiraceae bacterium | reverse complement strand
TGGTTTGTCAAGTGTTTTAGAGAAAAAAGTGGGTGATTTTTGAAAAATAGGTTCTGAAAGCCCCATGAAATAAGGGCTGAAGATTCCGAGAAGTTATATTATGGAAAAGGAGGATTATAAATCAGCATTAAATATTTTGAAAAATTGTGTCAAAGGAGGTAATTGCAATGGCACGGTTACAGACAGAACATATAACATATCTGTATGAGGGGACAACGGACGGTATCCGAGACATTACTTTTGAGGGGGATGGGGGAGATTTTATTGCGGTTGTGGGGAAAAACGGAGCCGGTAAGTCCACGCTCTTAAATATGCTCTCCGGCTTGCTGATTCCGCAGGAGGGGAGGATAGTCTGTTCCCCGGATCTGGATTATCACGATTTGGGAATCAGCACACAAAAGCAGTCCATCGACTGGTACCTGAATGTCTATGACAATATTTTGCTGGGCGCTGTACTGGCAGGAATGCGCAGAAAGGAAGCAAGGGAGGCGACAGATCATATCGCCGGAATGCTTGATTTGACGGAGCTCGGCGATCGTGCGCCGGATTCGGTGTCAGGCGGACAGCAGCAGCGGATTCAGGTTGCGCGGGCGCTTGTACATAATCCGAAGGTGGCGATTCTTGACGAACCGACGGCAGGGCTTGATTATCGCTATTCACATGGGCTTTTCGAGTACCTTCAGGAAAAATGCCGGAAAGAAAAAAAGTTAATCTTTATTTCCTCTCATGACCTGACCATGCTGGAAGATTACTGCAATAAAATTCTATATCTGGATCAGGGAACGCAGCTTTATTTCGGCAATATGAAGTCCTTTCTGGATTCGCACCGGCTGACAGGTGAGATCAGTATTTTTTACTCTGGCAGTATGAGCGACCGTCTGCGGGAATCGCTGGTCGGTGAGGAACTGGCATTTGACGAACAGTCCGTTACTTTATATGACGCGGGAGTTGATAATCTCAACCGGATTATCAGCAGCCTTTTAAGCGAGGTGACAATTACGGGGATTGAAAGCAGGCGAACCGGATTGAAAGAGATTATGCTTCAGAAGGGAGAATCAGACAATGCTTAGCCATAAAATGTACATAAAACGCGGCCGGCTGGGAGGCCGGGGATTACAGATCATGATTTCCAATGAGCTGAAGGCTCTCTGGTCGAACCGGCAGATCATATACAGCAGCCTGCTGTCTCCGATCTTATATTTATTGTTTTACTCGGTAGGCATCCAGTCTACTTTTGGAAATATTGTTTTTTCGGGAGTTGAGGTGAGCTTTCTCTCCTACTCATTGATCGGTATTTTTACAATGTCTCTTTTTAAAGAAATGTACCAGTGTGTGTATCGGATGATCATCGACAAGCGGTGGGGGCTCTTAAGCCTGAAGCTGCTTAACGGCGTCAATCCGCCATTATATATATTGGGAATATCTACATTCCCGATTATCGGTGTATTGGTTCAGGCGACGATTCTCTATGCCTTATCTGCAATTATTGGAGGTGTTTTTCCGTTTTATCGGTTCTGCATGATTCTCCTGCTGCTTATAACAGGCGTTTTGTTCTGGGCATCCGTACTGATCTGTGTCGCATTGCTGGTTAAGAATTATAAACAGCGCGATTTTGTTATGGATACATTGATGCTCCCGATTCTCTTTGCGGCCCCGCTGTTCTATTCGTTTGAAAATGCACCGCTTGTATTGAGAGCTGTTTCCGCCGTGAATCCCTTAAGCTATCAGGTTCAGGCGATGCGCATGATTGCTTTCGGAATTCCGGAGATCAGGGACATCGCCATTGTTCTGGTGCTTGCGGTAATTGCGTATCTGTCTGCAATATTCTTCTTAAGCCGCACAGATTTTCAGAATGATGAACATTAATACAGACTATATGACAGTCCAGGTGGGGGCGGAAATAGTTCACATGAGCTGTTTCCGCCCTCGAAGTTTTTTAAACTGCGAAATCTTCTCTTTCCCATAAATCCTGTTACGCGCCACCATTTGTCTAAATGTCACAAAAACGAAAAACAAAAATTGGCCGTAGTGCTCATTGTATTTGCCGGGCGCTCATGTTATATTAAAACCATGAGAACAATCGGTTGCGCAAAGTGGCGGATAGTTGCGCGGTGCCGCTGTGTTGGAAACAAAAGGCAGCGGCTGCCGCAGGCATGGATTTTTCAGGAAAGGGGACGAAAGGCGAATGGGAAAAAGGAGGCTTGTAAGCGCGGTACTTGTGTGTATGCTTGTGCTGGTGCAGATTTTCGGAGTGGGAGGCGGGTGCGCAAAGGCTGCGGACAACACCTCGTTTCAGCTGTATTTTTACAGCGAATCGGCGGACCCGCTGTATGTCGACATATGGAACTGGGCGGGAATTGAATTCGGAGCCGGGCCGGATGTGGTTTTAAATACCGACTGGGGCTGGAATCACCCGCAGGCCGTGATGCAGCCCGTGGCCGGGAAAGACAACTGGTACAGTACGGAGATTGCAGTTAAAGACAGTGCGGCGGCCGACGGCTTTGACATTTATCAGGGCGGAAATACGAACGACAACAAGGTGGCCACATATGATAATCAGTGGAACAATCCGGCGGACTACGGGACGCTTGTCAGCGGGGCATACCCGGCGTATGCGGTAAAAGACGGCGTGCTGTACACGGATCTGAGTGAGCTGGGGCTGACGGACGATGGCTCGTCGGAGACGGGGTATCGGCTCACGGTTACGGCGGATGCGACGTCGGTTGAGGTCGGCGGCACGGTTACATTAACCGCATCTGTGACAGAGAACGGTCAGGCGGTCCCGGACCTTGCGGCGGCGGGGCTGCATCTGTACTGGTGGGATAACACGAACAACAGCGTCGACTGGCTCGGGGGCTACGACAGTGCGGACGACAGCTGTCTGGCGGTGACCGTGTGCCCGCAGGCGGCGGGAACTTATGAGATTCAGGCGAGGCTGCAGGACAGTACGTGGCAGGATCTGAGCATACAGAAAATCAGCCTGACCGTGACGGACGCCGGCGGGCCGGAGGAGCCGGACACTTCCGTGACCGGAGACCTTGACATCGCAAAGGTTCCGAATCTGTCCGAAAATTTTATTATGGGCATGGACATTTCCTCGGTGATCTCGCTGTTTGACAGCGGCGTGACATTCCGGGACTGGACCGGAAACACGATTGACAATGTGACAGATTTCTGCCGTTTTCTGGCATCCAACGGAATTACCCACATACGCGTCCGGGTGTGGAACGACCCTTATGACGCGGCGGGAAACGGCTACGGCGGCGGCAACAATGACGTGGCGAAGGCCGCGCAGATTGCGGCTGCATGTGAGGCTGCGGGAATAAAGGTGATGGTGGACTTCCACTGCTCGGATCTGTGGACGGACCCGGGCAAACAGATGGTTCCGAAGGCCTGGAGGGGCTTTACGCCGGAGCAGAAGGCAGCGGCGCTGACCGCATTTATCGCCGATTCCCTCGCCGCAATCGACCCGAACGGAAGCACCGTGGATATGGTGCAGGTGGGAAACGAGACGACCACCGGCTTTATCGGAGAGCAGGATGCGGCCGCTATGTGTACTCTTTTCAACGCGGGAGCCGCGGGCGTCCGGGCGTTTAACCCGAACACAAAGGTCGTCATCCATGTGACAAACCCGGAAAAAGGCAGCGTGACCACATGGGCCGCTAACCTGGACCGCAATCAGGTGGATTACGATATTATCGCCACCAGCTATTACCCGTACTGGCACGGCACGCTGGCGAACCTGAAGAGCGAATTTGAAAAAGTGAGGGCGGATTACGGAAAAGACGTTATGGTGGCGGAGACCAGCTACGCCTACACCCTGACGGACTCCGACGGCCACGCCAACACCGTCCGGGAGGGCAATAACGACACCGGAGGCAACACGACGGAGCCGTTTACCGAGCAGGGGCAGGCCACGTCCATTCGAAATCTGATTCACGCGGTAAATGAGGCCGGAGGCCTTGGCGTATTTTACTGGGAGCCGGCCTGGCTGACCGTGGGAGATACGAGAAATCTCACCGGCGCAGAGCTTGAGGCGCAGATTGCCGCAAACCGGCAGAAGTGGGAGACCTTCGGCAGCGGCTGGGCGTCCAGCTATGCCGGTGAGTACGACGCGGAGGATGCGGGAAAATGGTACGGCGGCTCCGCGGTGGACAACGAGGCCATGTTCTATCCGGACGGAAGGCCGACGCCGGGCCTGCACGTCTGGGAGTATGTAAAAACAGGGGCAGTCTCCAATGCCGTGTCCATAGACCGGATTGTCAGCCCGGAAACCACAGTTTATGAGGGCGAAGCCTTCTCGCTCCCGGAAACCGTCACGGTGACCTACAACAAGGGAAGCGCCGAAGAGCCGGTCACATGGGCGGCAGCTGCGGCGGAAAAAATCGACACCGGCGCGGCCTGCACTTACATTGTGAGCGGAACCGTGCATTTTTCCCGGGAGGTAACATCCGGGCAGTATGCGGGAAAAACGTTTGCTCCGGTAACCTGCACGCTGAAGGTAAAGCCGGTCAACCGGATTGCCGACGCGGCGGACGCCGGATTTGAGCAGGGCACGAGCTTTACGGTGGGCGGAACCGGAATATCGGCGATTCCGTCAGAGGAAGACCCTTACGCCGGAGCCGGCAGCATGCACTGGTGGAACGAAACGGCCTGCGAGGGAACCGTCACATACAATCCGGCCATTGTCCTTGCGCCGGGAGAGTATGTACTGGAAGCCGTCGCGCAGGGATTTGCGGGGGATCTGGTGAGCGTGCAGATACTGGACGAGGCGGATCAGGTGTTATTTGCCGGTCCGGGCACGGCGCTGGAGGGCTGGCACGTCTGGAAAACGCCTTCCGTGAGCTTTGCGCTGACGGAGGAGACGGCGGTGAAGGTGCGCGTCACCGTGAACATGCAGGCGAAAGGCTGGGGAACCGCGGATGAGCTGTATCTGCACAGCGCCGTCGAGGAGCGGATCGTCTATATCGACGACGCACCGGCGGATGAGGACGATAAGCCTTCCACCGGCGACGGAGACGATAAGCCTTCCGCCGGTGAGGATGACAGACCTTCCACGGGCGGAGGCGACAGACCCTCCGGGGGCGGCGGGAGCGGCAGTCTCCCTTCCGCCGGCGGCAGCGCGGCTGACAGTGTGACCGTCACCGTAAATCCGGACGGCACCGTCACCGTGTCCACCACCTTCCTGAAAGAAAACAGCGCCGGAAATCAGATCAGAGTTACGACGGAAGTCACAAGAGGGGACGACGGCGCCGTCACGGAAATAAAGGAGGTCACCGTCATTGAAAAACCGGCGGCAGACACGACCGCAACGGTTACGGTGCTAAAGACCGCGGCGGGCACAGTGACAGAGGCAGCTGCCGACGTCACCCGGACGGGAAAGGCGCAGAAAAAAGGGACAAAAATGACGCTGCCGGCGGCCGTCACAGCGCAGATCCGGGAGGCGGCAAAAACGGAGGACATTCTTATAACCGTCACCGTCACGGACGGCGCAGGGGCACAGAAATATACCGTTTCGGTAAACGCGGCAGATCTTGCAGACGGAGCAGGGCTGCAGGCGGTGGCCCTGGACGAAAAGACGGGAGACTATATTCTTGTCAATGATGTCACATACGGCGCAGACAAAAACGGAGACCTGTCCGTCACACTTCCGGACGGCAGAGCCTATGTGCTGCTGAACGAAAACGATATGGATGCCGCGGTTGCCGCGGTGTTAAAAACCGTAAAGGCTAAGAAAAAATCGAAAACCGTCGCCGCCGGAAAGAAGACGGAGTTTGTGTTTGCCGACAGTCTGAATATGGATAATGTGAAAAAAATAACATATTCCACATCAGACAAAAAGACGGCTGCCGTCACCAAAAAGGGAAAGATTACAGCGAAAAAGAAAGGCGCCGCGGTGGTAAAGGCGAAGGTGACGCTCAACAACGGAAGCAAAAAGACGGTTGTAATGAAAATAAAGGTTAAGTAGATGAAACGGGGAGGCCGGTATCGGCCGAACCAGGCAGACAGCGGCTGTGCGCGAAGGCGTGCGGCCGCTTTTGTATCCGAAAAGGACCTGCGGGGGATTTCACAGTTTGTCCGAAACAGTCGGTTTCTGTCCGAAAAAAGCGCACGGTTTCCTGAAATGGTTTCACAATTCCCGAAAATCCTCGTCCAGGATATGATAGCATGTTCTAAAGTATAATGACGCGAAAGGAGCGGCGATGATTGACACGGCAGGGAACGAACGGAATCTAAAGAATATCAGGCAGATAGGCACACCAACCGAGGAAGATAAAATATACATAGAAAATGCGGCGTATCAGCGTGTTCACGCGGACGAGTACGCCTCAAGGCGGGTTTTTGTATTTATGGGGCACACCGAGTGCGAGGAGGGGCGCTACACGACGTTTATCGAGGCGGCGATACCGGTGCCCGATATTGCATTTTCGCAGAATATTCCAAAATGGGACAATCGCGCATGGGCCGACATTTTTCACGAGGTCAAACGGGCCTACGAGGACTACATCATTGTCGGGTGGGCGCTGGATATCAAGGGTTTTACGCCCCGTATGAACAAGGAGCTGGAGGAGGTCCACAGAGAGCAGTTCGGCGGGGCGCACCAGATGCTGTTACTGATGGACAGCCTTGAGGGCGAGGAGTACTTCTATGTCAACAAGGGGAGCCGTCTTCAGAAATGGGAGGGCTTTTACATCTATTTCTGCTCTCAGGGCGGGCGGTTTCAGACAGACGTCTCACTGGAAATTCCGCCGGCAAGGCGAAGAAGGCAGGAGCGGTACCGGCAGGCCATGTACGAGGAGCAGGAGACCGCGTATACGGGCCGCAGAGAGCGCTGCAAGGAGGACCGACATACAGGCAGGAGAGCGGAAAGAGAACGCGCTTACGAGCCTGTGAGCTACCGCAGAAGGGCGGAGGAAGAGCGGGACTATGAGCCGCGGCGGCGTGAAGGGCGTGAGGAACAGCCGGCAGGCGGCCGCAGAGCATCCTCCTACGCCATGGCGGCGGCAATTGTCCTGCTCATCTCCATGGTGGGCGTGGGCGTCTACCAGGACCGGATCGAAATTCCGGGCGTAAAGGACGCCATCAACACAATGAGCAGCGGCCTTACGGGAAACCGGGATAAGGGCAGCGACGCGGAGGTGCTGGTGGGAACGGAGCTGCCGCAGGAGACGCAGGACGCAGGGAGCACACAGACCACTTCGGACGCGGCCGGGCTTATTCCCGTGGAGGAGGTGCCGTCCGGCGAGATAAAAAAGGCGGACAGCACGCAGCAGGAGGAAAACCAGACAGAGGACGTGTCTGAAAAGGACGAAGAGACCGATGCGGACGCGAATAAGACGCAAAAAGACACGGATCAGAAAAAAACGGATAAAAAAGACGGAAGCAAAAAAGAGTCCGACAGGGATTCGGACAAAAAGGACAGCGGAGAAAAAGACAGCGGTGAGGCGGTCGACACTGCGGCGGATGTGCCGGATTATTATATTGTAAAGAGGGGGGATACACTGACGGCGATCTGCAGAGACATATACGGATCTTCCGATTACATGGACCGGATTGCAGAGCTGAACGGGCTGGACGATTCAAACGATATTCGGGTCGGACAGAAATTGTTGCTTCCTTAACAGGGGGAATAATGCTATAATCAATACGGTAATACTTTTAGGAAGAGGTGCATAAGTGGCAAAAAAGACAGATTTCAAGACTGTGAAGATCGATCCCGTTAAGCAGGAGGAGATTAACGAGCAGGTGCGCAGACACAGACTGAAAACCTTCGTGCGTGTGGTGCGCTTTTTGATTCTGCTTGCAGTCGTCGTGGTGGGCGTGCAGCTCTGGACGGCGCTCCGCAGCTATTCGTCCTACGAGGTGAGGAGCTTCACGGAGCGGCAGGACAGTCCCACGACCCGCTACGAAAGCTTTCTCGGACAGCGCATCGAGTACAGCAGCGACGGAATCATCTGCAGGGGAACGGACGAGGAGCTGATCTGGAATCAGTCTTTTGAGATGGCGGCTCCGGTGCTGGATATATGCGAGAGCTATCTGACCATCTACGATCAGGGCGGAACATCCATCTATATTATGAACGAGCCGGGCGTATGCCGGAAAATCGAGACGTCCATGCCCATCAACCGCGTGTGCATTGCCGGTCAGGGAACCATTGCAGTGCTTATGAAGGAAAAGGACGTCTCCTACGTGCGGCTGTACGACCGAAACGGAAAAGCACTTGCCGGCGGAGAATTTTTTCAGGACAAAGGAAGCTTTCCGCTGGACATCGCCTTTTCCAGCGACGCAAGGAAGCTTGCCATATGTATGCTTGATATCAATGACGGAGCGGTGGGCTCCATTATCAGCTTCTACAATTTCGGATCGGTGGGACAGAACGAGATCGACAACAATGTGGGCACCTACTCCTACGACAATGTGCTGATCGCAGAGATCGACTATGTGAGCGCGGATCGGATGGTGGCATTTTCCGACACCGGGCTTATCATTTTCGAGGGTGTGCAGAAGCCGGAGCCGAAGCGCACCGTAGAGTACAAAACCGAAGTGCAGAGCGTTTTCCACAACGAAAGGTACGTGGGGATTACATACAGCAACCCTGAGATCGAGGGGGGATGGCATATCTGTGTCTACGATATGAGCGGTTCGATCGTTATGGAAAACGATACCGCCATCCCGTACACGGCCATCGAATTTCTTGACAACAACGAGATCTGCGTCCGTGACGCGCACAGCTGCGAGCTGTTTACCATACACAGCATACGCAAATTTACCTGTACATTTGATAAAGAGCTTCTCAAAATTCTCTCCGGAGGCGACAGCGTCAGCTACACCTTCGTGCTGGAAGACGAGACGAACGAGGTACGATTACGATGAACTGGTTACTGATTCTTGTTATTCTGCTGATAGCGGGCAATATGGCGTGGGGGTTCTGCCAGGGATTTCTGCGCGTCGTTTACTCGGTTGCTGCGTGGATTGTTCTGCTGGTGCTTGTCACATGGGCGACGCCTTTTGTGGCGGAGCTGCTTGCGGAGCACACCGGAATCGACGAGCGGATCGAGGCCGGATTTGCGGACCGGCTGCAGGAGCTTGTGCGGGGCGAGGCTGAAACAGGAGCAAACGAAGCGGAGGAATCCGCGCTGAGCGAGTCTGGAATACGGCTGCCGGACGCCGTGCTGGATAAACTGGCCGGCACGGGGGAAATGGCGGATCAGCTGCTGGAAGGGACGGGCATATACGCAAAAGCCGCAGAAGAGGCGGGCAGCCTGGCCATGCGGGCCGTCTCCTTTGTGATTGTCCTGCTGATTGCCATGCTGGCGTTTCATATTCTGTCATCCCTTCTGGATCTGATCGCCAGGCTTCCGGTTATCGGTGAAGTGAATCATGTGCTGGGCGGCGTGGCGGGACTTATAAAAGGCGCGCTGCTGGTGTGGCTTGCCTTTGCATTTATTGCGCTGGCAGGGGCGACGTCTGTGGGGGCGGGGCTGATCGGACTTATCTACGAATCGGAGGTTCTGGTTCTGATTTATGAAAATAATCTGGTGCTTGCCATCCTGCTC
>CATJJD010000451.1 GCA_949740385.1 uncultured Lachnospiraceae bacterium | reverse complement strand
TTCCTGCCGAAAGGGCTGTATCTTTCTTATTTTACGGTTACGCTTCTTCCTCTTCCAGTATATCCTCCGCCACTTCCTCGTCGTCCCAGTCCGGGTGCGCATCAATTCTGTTCAAAATAAGCGTTACTGTCTGTGGCTGAATTCTCAGTGTCTTTGCAAGTTTATCCTTCGCATCCACAGATTCACTGCCGAATCCTCGGATTATCGCTACTTTTTCCGCATATTTCCCCAGGTCAATATTGTTTCGGTCCCGCTCCATCATCACCATATACTCCCGCCTCCACTCTTTACTCTCCTTCACAGCTTCGACATCCCGGTGCAGATTTTTCGTATACTCGCTGTCCGGTTCGTCTCCGTCCATATAACGGAGAAGCTCTCTCAGCTCCCGGCTGATCTCTCCCTTACGCCCTTTCGTGTTCAGTACAATAATCCTGCTCTCATCGCCCAGCTGCAGATTCAGCTCCTCAACACACCGGCTCTCAAAGGTATAGACATACCGGCCGGAGCCAAACGGGTCATAGGTACAGAAGAAAATCACAAAGCTCTTTTTCAGTTCTTTATACCCCATCCCCTTCTGCAGCACATTCAGATCAATCATGCCCCGGTAATAACGGGTTCTCCTCGGCAGATTTTTGTTGGACGAGGTCTGTATCTCGATGTTGTAAACGGTGTTCTGGTCATCCTCCACATACACATCCAGCCGGATGCCTCTGGATTCGTACCGCATCTTCATGGATTTCTGCAGCTCCGGATAACGGATTTCCCGGATCGGCATTCCCAGCACCATCTCCAGGAGCTTTTTGCAGCGTGCAGGGTTCTGCATGACCGCGCCGAAGATAAAATCGTCCGTGATTGTCAGTTCTTCCAGTCTCTTTCGTTTCGCCATTCTCACTCCTTGCTGACAGCAGACCAAGCATTTTCTTACATCAGGTTGCCCGTTTTCGTTTCTTCTATTCTACCATGAAAGAATATACACTTCAATGAAATTATTTATATACAAAGCCCTTCCATACGGTGGAATTTACGTCTGCACTGGAATTTATTTTTTCAGGTCAGCGATGCAAAACGTCCCACATCTGCATTCACAACCGCAAATCCGCTCTGTTTCGAAACCTTTCTTATGAAAGCAAAAGGTGAAACGCCATACTTTACCCAAAACACCTTCTCACAATCGCAATCACCCGATCCTGCTCCCCCTCCGTCATCTTCCCGTCACTCGGCAGACACACCCCTCTCCGAAAAACATCCGCCGCCACATCTCTCTCTTCCTTATCGCAGTTCTCCCGATACGCACAGCTCCTGCCTCTCCCGCTTCCCTCCGCCGTCACAAACCCATGCAGCCGGTACAGCGGCTGCATATGCATCGGCTTCCACACCGGCCGCCCTTCCGCGCCAAACGCCGCCAGCGCATCCAGTATCTCGTCCGGACAGCTCTTTCCTTTTTCCGACAGATAGAGCTTTTCTCTGCCCGACCGCACGCACTCGCACATGGCCTTCTCGTCAATCAGCAGACAGGACAGCCAGAAATTCGGCTCCGTCTTCCCCTTCCGATACGGATTCATAAAAACAGGAAGGTCTTTCAAGCCTTCCCGATACCGCTCGTATATTCTCTTCTTCGCCTCGATATGCTCCGCCAGATGTCCG
>CATJJD010000450.1 GCA_949740385.1 uncultured Lachnospiraceae bacterium | reverse complement strand
TAAGATGATCGTATCTGCTAATCTCCATACCAAACAGTCCAAGAGCCTTATTAAGCGCCTCGTAATGCCAATCCTTTGCATCTATCAATACACCATCCATATCAAATAATATTGCTTTAATTTTTCTCATCAAGAGTTTCCTCCTTCCGTATCAAACATATGCCTGCAAATCTCTGCTCCCAAAATACATCGCTGCCTTATCAGGCTCATTTGTACATAACATAATTCTGTCATTATCCAAAAATTCATATCTGTTGAGCATACACCACTGCTTATCATTTACTCTTCCGTGCAGATCCTCCGAAACAATACATACTTCTTTTCCTGTGTTAAGAAAATCTATAATCTGCTTCTCCGAATACCAAACCTCGTAAAATGCATCAAGCCATATTCCTTTTACTTTTTTATTCATGGGGCTGTACGGATTCATATCACTGCAACCGGTATAAACATTAAGATTTGTCTTTTCTGTCTGGTAAACAAGATCCGGAACTGACATATCGAAAGTAAAATAGTTTGTGTGCTCATACTTCATTAAAAGTCTTTCAATTTCAGTTCCCAAGCCATCCGCTTTTATATTCAAAGCAAGTGGAAGATTCCTTCCGCTCATGATTTGCAGAAGTTCTTCAAATGTCATTTCAGTTCCCCTTGGCATATCATGTGATATAACTATTGTCCCCTTAACATCTCGCAGGTCTGTTTCAGTTCCAATCCCCATATTAAACGATCTTTCAAACGCTATTTTTTTATTTGATTCCGTTGCAAAATCTTTCCAGTAACCTCGATGCGATATGATCTGCATACCTGATTCTCCTATTCATTTTCTTTTTTATTTCTGGCAATACCAGTTACCTTAGTAAACAAATCACTAATAACCGGATTTTTAAAAATGAGCAGTATGACAACGTACAGTAATGCCGAGACAGCCACTTTAAAAACAAAACTTATGGTAACAGGCAAATTCAGCTGTTGTGTAACCAAACATACACAGATTATTCCGAGCACACCCATAATATATCCAGAGATTCTCCCTCTGTAAATTGGAAAACAAAATTCTTTTCGCCCAAGCAATACCATAAACAGCATGCAGGTTCCCTCTGCAATACAAGTCGTAATTGCTGCTCCCTTATCCTGTAACCACGGGACAAACCAAAAATTCAACGCAATATTTTCTATTGCTGTAAACAGCGTTACAAACATGGTCTTTTTTTCACCGTTTTTTGGTGTGAATACAGTCGAAATGAGAAAACCCGCGAACATTGCAAATAGCAAGGCCACACTCAGGATTTTCAATGTCCACGCTGCTTGAATGTATTCTTTTCCGCCTAACAGCAGTACAATATCTTTCGCCGTCAAAAACATTCCCGCCATTACCGGAAGCAACAGCATAAGAAGTATATCAAAGATATTTCCAACATCTCTGTTATAGGCTTCATTATTACCTTTAGAGACTTCTTCGGTAAGACGCGGAACAGAAACCGAAAAAACCGATTGAATCAATGATTTAACTATTGTATAAACCTTGTTTACCAGGCTGTACAGACCGGTATAATAATCACTGCACATAAGCCCCAACATTGTCGTATCTGCACTTATATAGACCGTTGTACTTGCCTTTATAATAAAAAAAATCATAATCGGCTTTATATGCTTCTTTATATCCGGATGCACTGTAAATCGAATCTGATAACCTTTTAAAGCATGAACCAGGTTATAAATATACCCGATTGTCAATGAAAATGTATTTACTCCGGCATAAATGACATAGTCATTACTGTCTCTTACGAAACAGAAAATCATTACAACTGATATGATCTGTATAAACACAGAACGAAGAGTTATATATAAATAATCTTCATAAACTATATAATGCCATTCTATGGCGATTGAATTTCCGAGTATCTGAAAACTTTGGACAAATAACAACAGAATATACGCATGAAGCGACGGCGAAAAAATAACTATTACAGCAAGCAATGCATATGACATTAACATCGAAATAATATTCATCGTGAAAATCTGCGACGCAAATCTCGTATACTCTTCCCTGTTATCTCTGATTTTGGCCCCTTCCCTTGATGCATACCCATTAAATTCAAGAAGTGCAATAAGGATAAAGTAGCTTATAACGCTGGCTGAAAAATTTACTTTTCCTATACTGTCAACCCCAAGTATTCGAAAAACATACGGATACGTAATTAACTGCAGCAAAGTGGCAAGGACAGTTCTTATGGCGTTAAGAAAGGCATTTGTTTTTAAAGGTTTCCCTTTCATGCCTTCCCACCCACTACATATTCGGCATATTTTTCGTATTCAGGCCTGTACTGTATGTTGCCACAATAAAGATTAAGCCAGTTAATAAAATTAAAATTATAGGAGAACCATTCATTTTCATTCTCAAACAAAGAAAAAGAGCCATCCTGTACGCTTTGCCTGTATTTTTCCTTATATTTGGGCCACCAAAGATCCAGTTCTT
>CATJJD010000449.1 GCA_949740385.1 uncultured Lachnospiraceae bacterium | reverse complement strand
CTCTATGAGGCATCCGCCGCCGGGGTTAAGATCGACCTGATCGTGCGGGGGATCTGCTGCCTTAAGGTTGGGATACCGGGCGTCAGCGAGAACATCACGGTGCGCTCCATTGTCGGCAATTTCCTGGAGCACAGCCGCATTTTCTACTTTTTCAACGACGGCGACACGGAGCTTTACATGGGAAGCGCCGACTGGATGCCGCGCAACCTGGACCGCCGGGTGGAGATTATATTCCCGGTTCTCGAGGAGGCCTTAAAGGAGAAGGCGCTGCACATTCTTGAGGTGGGGCTTGCTGACAACGTGAAGGCCCGGGTGCTGAATGCCGACGGAAATTACGAGAAGGTGGACCGCAGAGGAAAGGCAGCGGTCAACTCCCAGGAGAAGTTCTGCGAGGAGGCAAAGGAGCAGGAGCCAAAGCACGATGTGCAGTCCGGCGGCCGGGTGTTTATCCCGGCGGAACCGGTGTGAGCTTTGAATTTCTGAATATATTATGAATATTTGCATAAGTCTTGCAAGATTGGAAAATGAGTGGTACAATTTCTTCTGTTGTGAAAATTAATTTACGAGAGGAGACAGAATTATTATGAGACAGACAAAAAAAGCAACCGCTCTGCTTCTGATCTGTGTGATGGCGCTGGCTGTATTTACCGGCTGCGGCAGCTCACTGGACGCAAGCAAGTATGTACAGGCCCAGCTTGACAATTCCTACAAGAATGATTCTACGCTGGCGCTTGAGCAGAAGCTGTGTACGGCGGAGGAGGCATCCGCTCTCTACGAGGAGGTGCTCGATCAGCAGGTTGACGGCTTCTTTATCGGCGTAAATGTGTCCGACGATCTGAAGGCGCGCTACCGCAGCATCTTTGCGGATATGCTGGCAAAGGCGGATTACACGGTTGGAGAGGCTACTAAGGGGTCTGACAATACCCACTCCGTGAGCATTGAGTACAAGAAGATGAAGATCTTCGAGCCGGCGATCACGACGACGCTGGAGCAGGCTGAGAATCTTGAGGCAACTGACATGGATCAGTTCCAGGAGGATTTCTTCGCTCTGATGGCGGACAGCCTTGAGGCGGAGATTGCAAAGGGCCTTGAGTACGGCGATGCGCAGACAATGACGATGCGCGTCGAGATCCAGAATAAGACCTATGTGCTCAACACCGACGATGTGAACACACTCTCGTCCGGACTGTTTGACACCGAGGCGATCGACGCGGTTAACTAAAAAAGTTGTTGACAGATACGTGATTATATGTTAAAGTCTAAGAGTTATAAGAAGCAAGTAGAGTATCCACTCTCACCTAAGCGCAATCGGG
>CATJJD010000448.1 GCA_949740385.1 uncultured Lachnospiraceae bacterium | reverse complement strand
CCATGCGCAGGTATGATGTTAAGAACCTGTTCTTTGCCAGTACATCTGCCGTGTATGGGGAGATGTGTGATGAGGTTTTAACGGAGCTTACCGGAGGGCTGATGCCCGTATCCTACTATGGCGGATGTAAGCTTGCCTCTGAAGCGCTGATTTATTCTTACACGGCAATGTGTGATATGAATACCGTTATTTTTCGATTTCCAAATGTGATCGGTCCGGGACTCACCCATGGGGTAATCTATGATTTTATAAAAAAGCTGCAAAATGATCCGGGGCATCTGGAAATTCTGGGTGACGGTACACAGTGTAAGCCGTACATCTATGTGTGTGATCTTGTAGAGGCTATTATAATTCTCACAGAATCATGGAAACCAGGAGCGGAACTGTTTAATATTTCTGTCAATTCTTCGGGAACATCAGTAAAAGAGATCGCTGATATTATATGCTCGGAAATGAAGCTGAAAGATGTTAAATATCACTTTACCGGAGGAGACCGGGGGTGGAAAGGGGATGTTCCGAGGTTTTCCTATGACATCAGCAAAATTTTGAATACAGGCTGGGTGCCGAAGTATACATCGGATGAAGCAGTCAGACAGTCGGTAAGGGACGCGATAAAATGAGGGCGGATAAAAATGATCGGAAACCGCTTGTGGTTTTTGCGGCAGGAGGCAGGGGCAGCCGGATACAGAGTATAAACAGTGCGGTGCCAAAACCATTGATTCCTGTAGCCGGAAAACCGGTACTGCAATGGGAGATTGAGGAGCTTGTCTCTCAGGGGTTTCAGGATTTTATTATTACTGTTTCCTATAAGGGTGCTCAGATAAAGGATTATTTTGGGGACGGAACAGACTTCGGGTGTCATATTGATTACTTTTGGGAAGAACAGCCTCTTGGTAATGCCGGGGGACTGTTTAAGCTTTGGGAGGCGAAGCGATTGTCCGATCCGTTTCTTTTCCTGATTGCGGATGCGTGTTTTTCGGTTAATTTTAATCGAATGCTGGCGTATCACGAGGCGCGTGGCGGTCTGGCCACACTGTTCACACATCCAAACTCTCATCCGGCGGACAGTTCGCTTCTCGTCACAGCGGACGATGGGAGCGGAAGAGTGGTGGAATGGTTCGGAAAAGAGGATGTGAGACCACGGTGGTATAAAAATTGTGTGAATGCAGGGCTTCAGATTCTGAGTACAGAACTGCTTCGCATAAGCGGAATACTGTCGTCAATGGCTGGAGACGGAGAAGGACAGAGAAAAGTAGATTTGGACAGAGATCTGTTGAAGCCGTTACTTTCGACGAAGCAGATTTACAGCTACAGCTCTCCTGAGATATGCCGGGATATGGGAGTTCCGGAACGGTTTTATGAGGTGAGCAGGCTGGTTGAAGAGGGGCTGGTTGAATGCCGTAATCTGAAGTACAGACAGCGAGCGGTTTTTATTGACGGCGAAGGAATGATCCGTGTGAACAGCGGATTTCCTGCGGATAGTGAAGATATTGAATTTATCAGTGTTGCGGCAGAAGCAATCAGGAAGTTAAATGATCAGTATCTGGTTATCATGATTACGAATCCGTCTGTGGTAACGAAAAAAAACAGGCAGTTCTCGGATATTGAACAGACTCATAAGAGAATAGAAACACTTTTGGGAAATGAAGGTGCTTATCTGGATCATCT
>CATJJD010000447.1 GCA_949740385.1 uncultured Lachnospiraceae bacterium | reverse complement strand
GGCCGGTGCGGATCTGTTTGTTGTGGAGACGATGATGAGTCTGCAGGAGTGCCGCGCCGCCGTTCTTGCGATCCGCGAGGTGTGCGAGCTTCCGGTGATGGTGACGCTTACGTACAATGAGAACGGGCGCACCCTCTACGGGACGCCGCCGGAGGCGGCCGTTGTGGTGCTGCAGTCTCTCGGTGCGGATGCGGTGGGCATCAACTGCTCCACCGGACCGAAGGAGATGCTTGCGTCGGTGAGGAAAATGGCGGAGTACGCCACGGTGCCCATCATTGCAAAGCCGAATGCCGGAATGCCGACGCTCTGTGACGATGAGAATAATCCGGGAAAGAAGAAGACGGTTTACCGGATGTCTCCGGAGACCTTCGCGGCGGAGACGGCGGCCCTTGTGGAGGCGGGAGCTTCCATCGTGGGAGGCTGCTGCGGCACGAACCCGTCCCACATCCGGGCGCTGGCAGAGGCCGTGGGCGGCCTGCCGGTGCATGCGCCGCGGACCGGGGCACGCAGAGTGCTGGCCTCGGAGCGGAGCATTGTGGAGATTGAAATGGACGGCCGTTTTCTCGTGGTCGGGGAGCGCATCAACCCCACCGGAAAGAAAAAGCTGCAGCAGGCGCTCATTGACAGAGATCTGGAGCTCGTCTGTGACATGGCCAGAGATCAGGTGGAGAACGGCGCGTCCATTCTCGACGTCAACATGGGAATGAACGGCATCGACGAGAAGGAGATGATGGAGCTTGTCATCACGGAGCTTGTGCAGGAGGTGAACTGCCCGCTGTGCATCGATACCAGCCGTCCCGACGTTATGGAGGCGGCGCTGCGGCTCTACCCGGGGCGGGCGCTGGTCAACTCCGTCTCCCTGGAGGAGGAGAAGATCCGCCATATGCTTCCTCTTGTGAAAAAGTACGGCGCAATGTTTGTCCTTCTGCCCCTGTCCGACGCGGGGCTTCCGAAGGACGGGAAGGAGAAGCAGGCGATTATCGAGTCCGTGTACGACAAGGCAATGGCGCTTGGCATTTCTCACACGGATATTGTGGTGGACGGGCTTGTGGCCACCGTCGGAGCCAGTCCGAACGCCGCAAAAGAGTGCTTCGAGACGATCGCGTACTGCAGCAGGAAGCGCCTGCTTCCGACGATCTGCGGCCTGTCAAACATCTCCTTCGGGCTTCCGGAGCGGGGGTATGTGAACGCAGCCTTTCTATCAATGGCCATTGCAAACGGGCTTACGATGGCTATTGCAAACCCGTCGCAGGAGCTTCTGATGAGCACGGCGCTTGCGTCCGACATGCTGCTGAACCGTAAGGACAGCGACATCCGCTATATTGAGGGGGTGAACCGGATTGCGGGGCAGCGCCCGGCGAAGGCGGCAGTTTCGCAGAAAACCGCGGCGGCGCCTGCAGCGCATGAAACGGATAAGGGGGTATCGGCCCACCCGGTGTTTGCAGCAGTCCTAAAGGGCAGCAGGGGCACGATTGTGAGCGAGGTGCAAAAGGAACTGGATGCCGGGACAAAGCCGCAGACCTTACTGAACGATTACCTGATCGCTGCAATCAATGAGGTCGGCGATCTCTTCGAGCGGAAAAAATATTTTCTGCCCCAGCTGATCGCAAGCGCAGGCACCATGAAGCAGGCGGTGGACTATCTGGAGCCGATGCTTGAGCGGGATTCCGGGGGGAAGCAGGCGGAAAAGATTGTCATGGCAACCGTGGAGGGGGACATTCACGACATCGGAAAGAATCTTGTGGTGCTGATGCTGAGAAACCACGGCTATGAGATCATTGATCTTGGCAAGGACGTGCCCGCTGAGGTGATTGTGGATACGGCGATCAATGAGCAGGCGGCGGTGATCGGCCTCTCCGCCCTTATGACAACAACGATGATGCGCATGAAGGAAGTGGTGGAGCTGTGTAAAAGCAGGGGCTGCAAAAGCCGGGTTATCGTCGGCGGAGCCTGCATTACCGAAAGCTTTGCGCAGGAGATCGGCGCGGACGGATACTCGAAGGATGCGGCGGAGTGTGTCCGCCTTGTGGAATATCTGCTGGGAAAATAAATTTTTTTGAAAAATTTGTAAAAACCAGTTGACAAATGATGCTCTCCCTGTTATACTGATTAAGTCGGTCGGACAGGCCGGCAGACACAAATGGGGTCTTAGCTCAGCTGGGAGAGCATCTGCCTTACAAGCAGAGGGTCATAGGTTCGAGCCCTATAGGCCCCATTTAACAAAAAGAATATGGCGAGATGGCTCAACTGGCTAGAGCGTCCGGTTCATACCCGGGAGGTTGCGAGTTCAAGTCTCGCTCTCGCTACTACCTCTGAATATATGTTCAGAGGTTTTTTCTTTCTCAATTTAAAAATAAGCAGGGGGAGTTATGTTAAGACCAAAGATCGGGCTGGACTGGGATGATGTCACAGCCCCTTTTAACAGTCTCGCAATCGGCATGGCCAACGAGAAGTACGGATTTGAGCCGCCGCTTGCGATGGAGGAGATTGATTCCTGGGCCAACACCGGGCGCACCTCCGTGATCCGGGAATTCTACGGGGACGAACGGCTCTACGACAGGCAGGCTGTGCCGGAGAAGACAAAGCGGTCGGTGCGCCGCCTGTTCGACATGGCGGACGTCTATTTTATCACCGCGGTCAGCCCGCAGTTTATGGGGGTGCGGGCGAAGCAGATTCTGGAGGCCTTCCCGGAGCTTCCGCCGGAGAATATCATTCTCGGCAACGCGAAAAATCTGGTGCACTTTGACATTATATTGGACGATGCGATTCACAATGTGCTGGAGAGTCCGGCGGAGTACCCGGTGCTTATGCGAAAGCCCTGGAACCGGAAAATGACCGGGCTTCTGTCGGTGAATACGATGCAGGAGTTCGTCTACCTGGTACGCCAGATTATTCATGCGTCCCAGTCGAAGAGTCTGCGGCTGGAATGTCCGTCGGTGCTGGCGCTTGTGGGGCCCTCCGGCTCCGGAAAGACCGGCATCGCAGAGCGGCTGTGCGCGGATGCGCGGTTTTCGTGCCCGAAAACCTACTGCACGAAGGAGAGCGGCAAGCACCGCTACATTGAGGAGTCGGAGTT
>CATJJD010000446.1 GCA_949740385.1 uncultured Lachnospiraceae bacterium | reverse complement strand
GCCTTCCCGGTTTCGGAGGATGATTTGGAAGGGCGCATTTGCTACGGTGGGCTGGACTTGTCCTCCACCACGGACATCACGGCGTTCGTGCTGGTGTTCCCGCCCTTGGATGAGGAGGACAAATACTGCATCCTGCCGTACTTCTGGGTGCCGGAGGAAACGCTGGAGCTGCGTGTGCGGCGTGACCATGTCCCCTACGACGTGTGGGAGCGGCAGGGAAAGCTGATGACCACGGAGGGGAATGTGGTGCATTACGGCTATATTGAGAAATACATCGAGCGGCTTGGGGAGCGGTTCAACATCCGGGAGATCGCCTTCGACCGGTGGGGCGCAGTGCAGATGGTGCAGAACCTTGAGGGCATGGGCTTCACGGTGGTCCCGTTTGGGCAGGGCTTCAAGGATATGTCCCCGCCCACCAAGGAGCTGATGAAGCTGGTGCTGGAACAGATGATTGCCCACGGCGGGCATCCTGTTCTGCGGTGGATGATGGATAACATCTTCATCCGCACCGACCCCGCAGGCAATATCAAGGCAGATAAGGAAAAATCTACGGAGAAGATTGACGGTGCTGTGGCGGTGATCATGGGGCTTGACCGTGCGGTGCGCTGTGGGGACCAGATATCCGAAAGCGTGTACGATTCCCGCGGACTTTTGGTGTTCTGACTTGTGCATCCATACAAACAGATTGTCGTCCTTTCGGAAGGCACAGTGGCGGAGCAGTGCAGTTCCGATACGCTCTTGAAAAAGAACGGTATCTATGCCCGCATGGTGAAACTCCAGACGCAGAGCCAGAATTGGGCGATGAAATAACAAAGGCGACATTCCATTTATATTTAGGAGCAGGATGGAAGACGGATTGAATTCGGTCTAAACGCCCAATATTTTGTTCATAAATGATAGAAAATACCTTTCCGCATCCGTAAAGGTATCCTTTTTCAGATAGCATAAAGAAACTGTCGTTGTAACCGGGGGATCGACTGGTATCATGACAAGATGCAGTTCCTCCAGGGCGTATTTGCCTGAGAATGTCTGCAAATGCTGGTCAGGGAGCAATGCTATGCAGTTGCCGGAAGCACTCATTTCAAGGATGTTAGAAGACCAGATCAATCATATCATTGGAAAAATCCGGATGCAGTTTGGCATCACACGCTGCAGTGAACGCCTTTTGAAGCATATGACGGCGGAATTGGAGGTACATTCAAAAGAATCCCATGGCTAATTTTGACGACCGTAAGTATAGGATTAAGAAAGGGTAGAAGTATATGGAAGATAACTTAAGATTTGATCAATCGGGATATAAAAGGAAAAGAGTTGAAGCAGGGGGGCAAAGCATTCAGTTCCGCGCTTATGAAGGGATACGCTATTGCCTGAATCCGCGGAATCCCATTCAAAAGCTGAACCTGTATGTACCGGAGACGCTCTGCCAGGGAGGGGCTGTCAACGGTTATACTTTAAAGACTGCGCCAATTTTTGTGCCGAATACCGTCGGCGGGTATATGCCCGGGCCGGTTGATGAACCGGGAGTGAATTTGCGGACAGGGGAGGCAAACACGATTTTCCAGGCTCTTTTCCATGGTTATGTGGTGGCCGCGCCCGGGCTTCGGGGAAGGACCTCCGGAATGGAAAGTCAGGAGTTTTTTGTCGGGGCGAAAGTGGATGTGGATATAGAAGATGTAAAAGAAGACACAAAAGAATCAGGTGAAAATTCCGGGAGGATGGTCGGGCGAGCCCCGGCAGTGATTGTGGATATGAAAGCGGTAATCCGATATTTGCGTCATAATAAGGAGCAGATTCCCGGGGATGTGGAAAAAATCATAACCAATGGAACCAGCGCCGGCGGCGCGTTGTCAGCGCTGGCAGGAGCTACGGGAAATTCTCCGGATTATGAACCATATCTGGAAGAGATTGGAGCGGCAAAGGAGAGAGATGATATTTTTGCCGCCAGCTGCTATTGTCCGATCCACAACCTGGAAAATGCGGATGCCGCCTATGAATGGCTTTTTTCAGGGGAAAACAAGTATCAAAAAATCAGGCTGATGCGGGACGGCGGAGAGATAAGACTGTTTTTGGAGCAGGGATATATGACAGAGGAAGAGCAGGCATATTCCAAAGCGCTGAAGAAGCAATTTCCGTCTTATGTGAATGGACTCGGCTTGAAGGATGACAGGGGAGATCTTCTTTTGTTAGATGCCAGTGGGGAAGGCAGCTTTAAGGAGTGGGTAAAGGAGCATGTCAGAAAAGCGGCGCAGAAGGAATGGGAGACACATGATAGCTGCGAGCGGCTTGACAAACTGGCGGTAGCCGGCAGCCGGATTGGGGAACAGGATTATCTGACTGTGAAAGACGGGAAGGTGGCGGATGTTGACTTTGGTGCATTTGTGAAAAAAATCACACGGATGAAAAAGGCGCCCGCTTTTGATGCGGTAGATTTAGACAGCCCGGAATGCGAAGAGTTTGGAACAGAAGAAATCTATGCAAGGCACTTTACAAAGTTTGCCTGTGAAAACAGTCAGGTAAATGGGGCTATTGCAGAAGAAAAATTGATTCGGATGATGAATCCTGTCCCTTATATCGGAAAAGCAGACACGGCCAAATATTGGAGAATCCGTCATGGGGCATTTGACAGAGATACCTCCCTTGCCATTCCGGTCATTCTTGCGACGATATTAAAAAATAAAGGATATGAAGTAGATTTTGCGCTGCCCTGGGGACTGCCGCACAGCGGAGATTATGACCTGGAGGAGCTGTTTTGCTGGATTGATGAGATCTGCAAATGTTGAATAACAGCAGGGAGGTTAAAAGAAAGCGTATATTGAGCGGACATTAAACCATGCAGAAAATGAAGGACAGGAATGGACATATTCCACCACGGTCACCATTGACGGCATCGCTGCCCTTATCCGAAAATACACCAGCTTTGAACAACTCGACCGCTTCATGCTTCACGAACTGACAGACCGGATTACAATTTACGAAACGCCGGGTATGGGGCGCTGCCGCAAGGGTAAGGAAAAACGCATTACCATCTATTACAAATTTGCCGGTGCTGTTCAATAAGCAAAAACGGCATCCCCTATGGATGCCGAAAAAATCACCGGGCTTTGCGTCTGTTTGTCATTTCATCATCCGCTGTGAGGCGGGCATACAAACCCGGCATACAAACCCGCATCAATTTCCCCTTGCCAAATCCCTCCTCCTATATTACAATGAATACAGACTTTACAGCAAAACCGTAATCAGGATACAGGAGAATAGGATGGAAGAAAAGAGAAGAGACAAACGGCTGGACCTGGATGTGAGAGTGCAGCTTGAGCGTCTGGACGAGGAGGAAATCACAACACTTCGCTTTGTGCACGTCAATGTAAAGAATATGTCGCGCAGCGGTATCGGTTTTCAGTGCAGCGAGAAGCTGGAGATCGGCACCTACTACAACACCGAGATTCAGATCTGGACGAAGGAGAAAATCGAGACGGTGCTTGAGATAGTGCGCTGCAGCGAGACGGACGGCGAGTACCAGTACGGCGCGGTATTTATCGGAATGATGGAGAAAGAGGCGTTGAAGATTGATATTTATCAGATGTTCAACGAGCTGTGACAGATAGAATATAAGGAGCTGCCTGCGGTGCAGCTTCTTTTTATGTTGCGTACTGTGTGAAAAAAAGCGGCCGAAGAGGCGAAGAGAGGGAGGAATCAGGCAATGGAAACAGAAAGCCGGCGGGTGAGTCCGGCTGCCGGGCATCCGATCGAGGTGTGCGTGCCGGGGTCGAAGAGCATTACAAACCGAGCGCTTTTGATCGCGGCTCTGGCAAAGGGGCGGAGCGAATTAAACAATGTGCTGTTCTCCGACGACAGCAGACATTTTCTGCAGGCGCTTAGCGACCTGGGCTTTGTCGTGGAGATCGACGAGCCCCGGGCCTTTGCGGCGATCACCGGGGAAGGCGGCGCCGTGCCTGCGGCGCGAGAAAAGAGTGCGAAAGAGGTGTGCGCGCATGTGGATGTGGGGAGCGCCGGGACGGCGGCCCGGTTTCTTGCGGCGTACCTGGGGCTGGCCGGCGGGCGCTATCGCATGACAGCCTCCGACCAGATGAAAAAGCGGCCGATGGCGGAGCTTTTAGGGGCGCTCGAGGAGCTGGGGGCAGAGGTTTTGTGTGAGGAGGAGCCGTACCGTTTTCCCTTTGAGATCGAGGGGAAAAAGAACGGAAAGAGAGAGATCACGGTGGATATTGACAAAAGCAGCCAGTTTTTGAGCGCGCTTCTCATCTCCTCCGTGCTCTTTGACGAGGACTTTGTGATTCACGTCACAGGCTCCCACGGGATGGCATATGTGGACATGACGGTCAGCATGATGGAGCAGTTCGGCGTCACGGTGGAGCGCGGCAGCGACGGAAGCTTCCTTATCCCGAAAAATGCGGGTTATGCGGCCAGGCGCTACGACATCGAGCCGGACGTGTCCGCTGCGGCCTACTTCTACGCCATGTGCCCGGTGCTTCGGGTAAGCGCGAAGGTAAGGCATGTGCACTCGGATTGTCTGCAGGGGGACATCGCCTTTCTTGAGGTTCTGGAGCAGATGGGGTGCAGGATGAGGGAGGAGGAGGACGGCATACGCATGTACCCGCAGGAAGGGGCGCTTTTTGGGGGCGTTTTTGACCTGTCCGCATTTTCCGACCAGGCTTTGACACTTGCGGCCATCGCCTGCTTTGCGTCGGAACCGGTGATCATCGAAAACGTGGGCCATATCCGCTATCAGGAGTGCGACCGGATCAACGCGGTGAAAGTCAATCTGAAGGCGATGGGGATCGCCTGCGAGACGGACGAAAGAAGCATTACCGTCTGGCCCGGAAAGCCTCTGGGGTGTGAGATCGAGACGTTTGAGGATCACCGGGTAGCCATGGCCTTCGCCGTCCCGGGGCTTGTCACGGGAAGCCTGGTTATCAAAAATCCCATGTGCTGCAAAAAGACCTTCGAGGGCTTCTTTGATGTGCTGGAGGAATCGGTCTGCAGATGACACCGGCGCTAACGCCGGTGAATCACATAGCTGTGCCGAAGGAGCAGCTCCTGCGCGTGGACCAGCGCCTCCTCGTCGTAGAACGCGATGCGCAGCACGCCGTCCTCGAACTCCCGGTTGTGGATGATTCCGATATTTTTGATGCTGATCTGCTGGAAGGCGAGAATGATGGCGATGGTTGCGATGCCGCCGGTCTCGTCCGCCAGATCCACAAAGAGCTCGTAGCAGCGGTCCGCAGACCGGACGCCCGGAACGGCGAAGGAGTCCCGGTAATCCTTTGCGGCGGTAAAGCAGTCAATGAGCGCCTCCGTGCGGTCACCCGCAATGTCCTCCCGCAGCTTTTGAAACATTTCCATGTAGCGGTCCATGAGAAGAAGAAGCTGTCTGCGGTTGGAGGAGCATATGTTCTGCCACATGACGGGAGACGAGGAGGCGATTCTTGTAATATCCTTAAAGCCGCCCGCCGCGATGGTTTTCAGCGTCTCGTCCGCCGTATCCGACTGCCGCACCAGGTTGACCAGGGAGAAGGCGATCATGTGGGGCAGATGGCTGATGGCTGCCGTGGCGTAGTCGTGGGTCTCGTAGCTGAGAATGAGCGGAATGGAGCCCAGGGAGGAGACGAAGGCGCGAAACTGCGCGATGTCGCTCTCCGGCGTTGCGGCGGTCGGGGTGATGATGTAGTACGCGTTCTCCAAAAGCCTCTCGTTTGCGTTGGCGAGCCCGGTTTTCTCGGAGCCGGTCATGGGATGGCCGCCGATAAAATTTTTTTCCATTCCAAGGCGGATGACCTCCTCGTGGATCTGGGATTTTGTGCTGCCCACGTCGGTGATGCAGCAGTTTTCCTTTATGACCGGTTTTAAACGGCGCAGGTAAGCCAGGTTCGACTCCACCGGCGCGCACAGAAATATGAGGTCGCAGTCCGAGAAGTCCGAAGGAGAAAGGGGCTCGCTGTTTTCGATCAGCCCGGCCCGGTATGCCTCCGCTACGGTGGAGCTTCTGTTTGCGGAGGCGTAAAGTTTGGTGGAGGGGTCGTTGGATTTGATTTTTTCGGCGATGGAGCCGCCGATCAATCCAAGACCGATAAATCCGATTTTCTGAAAATTCATAGCCTGATCCTTTCTGTGGTATCTTATGTTTTCATTTTACTATAAACTCCTGTTTCGTCAATATATTGTGGTATGATTTTGCAGAATGCTATAATGTTGTATACACTTTTTTACGATATAGAATGTAAGGGATTGAAATATTCGAACGGAATCGAAAAATATGCAAAGGGGTTGATGTATGAATATCTCGATGAAAAAACTGACAGGGCTTTCCTTTTCGCCTGCGGGGATGCTAAAGAGCACGAAGGAGCGAAAGCAGCGCAGGGCGGATATGGAAAGTCAGGTGGATGCACTTAAGGAGGAACAGGCGGCCTTAAAAAACCGGGAGTGCGACACGGTGGAGTCCATTGCAGAAAAGCTGGAGCTCTACCACAGCTACGAGTCGGAGATTGCCGCGGTTAAGAAGGCGTACAACCTGCAGGAGATGTCCCATGTGATGGACGAGGCCGCAGAGCGGGGCGAAAAAATCGCGGAGGCTGCAGAGGAGAGCAGGCCAAAGACACAGGAAGAGCGAAGGAAAGAGGCCCTCGAGGAGGCGACCGGAACCAAAGAGGGGCTTTTGTCAAAGCTGCTTGAGGACAGTCTGCTTCCGGAGGAGGATACGGATGCGTTCGAGAAGCTTGCAGAGGATTTTGACTACAGCGGGAATCTGGAAAAGCTTAAGGAGCTCCTTTCAGAGGCCGGGCCGGACGGCGGCTTTCAGGGATACGAAGATTATGCGGGTAAACTCGCGGAGCTTGCAGAGTCCCTGTACCGGGAAGATTTCGGTTCGGATTCCTTTGAGGACAGCGTGACGCTGCTGGCGAAGGCCTTCGGAGAAATGCAGGACCGGATCAATGAGCTGGATCTTACCGGGGAGGAGCGTCTGCTTCACATGAAAGAGCTCTCACAGTCCTATGACCGCTATGCGGAGTTTGCGGCCGTGTCCAAACGGATAATGACCGAAATCCGGCAGCGGTTTCACAAAGAACTGGAGGGGGTTGACCCCGGGGAAGTTGAGGAGATAACAAGGCAGGTGTACCATGATGCCATATCGGAGGAGAATCTTATGATTCTCAGGGAGGGAAAAGCGTCCGCGGACGACAGGCGGCTCTCTTTTTCCGTAAGTCAGGAATGGCTCACGCTCCTTGGCAGCATCTACCGCGGGTAAGAAGAAAAGAACGGAAAAGAGGTTTTATATTATGCGTGTGACGACACAGATGACAAATGAGGTTGCGGCGAAGACGAAAATTGCGGTAAACCAGAATTCACTTTTGAATCTGGGGAATACTACAGAGAACTCCCTTCTTGAGGAGCTGAACAAGACGAGCGAGGAGAAAGTGAGCACCGTCATGAGCGGCGACTACAAAAAGACGGCGAAAAACGCGGATGCGCTTGCGCAGACGGCGGAGCTGTTTATGGAGACGAAGGACGGATCGCTTTTAAGCAGGCTTACAACGGAAGAGGGGAAGAAGGCGGCGGCAGATAAGCTGAATCAGCTCGTGGAGAAATACAACGCGACGCTCTCCTCCCTCAAAAAGACAGGAAACGAGCTGGATGTTTATTATGCACAGATGATGAAGGCGCTGGTGAAGGAGAACGGGGATGGTCTGGCTGCCCTTGGCGTGTCATACAATGCGAACGGCCGCCTTACCTTCAATGCGGACACCTTTCACAAAGCGGATGCGGATACTGTAAAGAGCGTGCTGGGAGGAGACAGTGATTTTATGCAGAAGCTGGCTTTTATCGCAGATCACATCGCAGACAACGCAAATGCGAATGCGAAGAGCTTTTCCAGCCGCTACAACGCGGCAGGAATGGCGCAGACACAGACAGCCGGCGCTTATATGTTTGACTCGAAGAGCTGAAAAAGTAAAGAGAGGTTGCTTATGATGAGTGTTGGTATGCGGCCGTACGTCGGAGATCAGACGTACAATTATAAGGAAGAACTGGGAAAGGGCGACACGGAAAACCGCACGGCGGGGCTTGAGGAAAATCAGGCGTTCGCGGCCAGACTGTATCAGGCGCTGTATCCGGAAAACACCGGGGCAAAGGATGCCGGGCTGGCAAAAGAGACCGGGGAGGCGAGGCAGATGACGTCAGATCGCTATGACAGCGTATATGGGACGTCCGCGGTTGCGGACGAAAGGGACGGTTCGCTGCTTGATACGGTGGCGAAGCGGAAACGGCTTTCGGTGGACATCGCAAAGCTGGCGAGTCCGATCCGAAAGGTAGAGGAAAAAGAGAAGTACAATCCGTACTGGAGCATGTTCTGGAAGGGCAGGGTTTAACCCCTGCTCTTTTTTTAAAAACAGGAAAAGAAAAATTTTGTAAATCTGCATAAAAAGGTTGTAAATTATGTGAAATATCAGTACAATATAACTATATTACATACAGGAGGGTTTTTAACATGAATGTTTACACAACGGACAAGATCCGCAACGTAGTGCTGCTTGGCCACGGCGGCTGTGGCAAGACATCTCTGGCAGAGGCCATGGCATATCTGGCCGGCGTCACGACCCGTATGGGAACGGTAGTTGACGGCAATACCATAAGCGACTACGACAAAGAGGAGACCAGACGTCAGTTTTCAATCCATACATCTCTGATTCCGATACCGTGGGGCGACGTGAAGATCAACATACTCGACGCGCCGGGCTACTTTGACTTTATCGGCGAGGCGGAGGAGGCAGTGTCCGTGGCGGATGCGGCCATTATAGTCGTATCCGGCAAGGCCGGCATCGAGACGGGCACGAAGCGGGCCTGGGAGATCTGCGAGAAGTATAAGCTGCCGCGCATGTTTTTCGTCACGGACATGGACATCGACAGCGCCAGCTTCCGCCAGGTGGTGGAGGATCTGCAGGCGCTCTACGGCAAGAAGATTGCGCCGTTCCACCTGCCGATCCGGGAGAACGGGCAGTTTGTCGGCTACGTGAACGTGGTACAGCAGAAGGCAAAGCGCTGGAACGATAAGGGTACCGTGGACAAATTCGATGTGCCGGATTACTCGAAGGAGAACCTGGGACTGTGCAGAGACGCGCTTCTTGAGGCGGTGGCGGAGACGAGCGAGGAGTTTATGGACCGCTATTTTGGCGGAGACGAGTTCTCGGAGGATGAGATCCGCCAGGCGCTCAGAGTGAACGTGCTGGACGGCTCCATTGTGCCGGTGCTCATGGGCTCCAACGTGCAGGCGAGAGGCATGTACACACTCATGGCGGACATTGTGAAATATTTCCCGAGCCCGGACAGGAGAGAGTGCGCCGGCATCAACACCACAAACAACGAGGTGTTCCAGGCAAACTACGACTTCTCCAGACCGAAGTCCGCCTACGTATTCAAGACTATCGTGGACCCGTACATCGGCAAGTACTCCCTGATCAAGGTCAACTCCGGCGTGCTTAAGACCGACGACGTCCTCTACAACTACCACAGAGAGTGCGAGGAGAAGGCCGGAAGACTCTACGTGCTGAGAGGCAATAAGACCGAGGAGGTGCCGGAGCTTCACGCGGGAGACATCGGGGCGCTGGCAAAGCTTACGAAGACGCTGACCACGGACTCCCTCTCCACGAAGAACAATCCGATCGCCTACCTGCGGGCGAACATCTCAAAGCCTTACGTTTCCATGCGCTACAAGGCGAAGAACAAGGGGGATGAGGACAAGATTTCCCAGGCGATCCAGAAGCTTCTCATGGAGGATCTCACCTTAAATCACGTCAACGACAGCGAGAACCGCCAGACGCTGCTCTACGGCATGGGCGACCAGCACCTGGAGGTCGTACAGAGCATGATGCGGGAGAAGTACAAGGTGGAGATCGAGCTGAAGTGCCCGAAGGTTGCCTTCCGGGAGACGCTGCGCAACAAATCGGACGTGGAGTACAAGTACAAGAAGCAGTCCGGCGGGCACGGACAGTACGGCCATGTAAAGATGACCTTCGAGCCGTCCGGCGATCTGGATACGCCTTACACTTTCGACCAGTGCGTGGTTGGCGGCGCAGTGCCGAAGAACTACTTCCCGGCTGTGGAGAAGGGGATCGCTGAGGCGGTAAAGAGCGGCCCGCTTGCGGCCTATCCGGTAATCGGCGTAAAGGCGGTGCTCTACGACGGCTCCTATCACCCGGTGGACTCCTCCGAGATGGCATTCAAGGTGGCGGCAGCGCAGGCGTTTAAGAAGGGCTTCCTTGAGGCGAAGCCGGTTCTTCTGGAGCCGATCGCATCCTTAAAAGTTCTTGTGCCGGACGAGTATACCGGAGACATTATGGGGGATCTTAATAAGAGAAGAGGGCGCGTCATGAACATGACCGCAGTAAACGGTTACCAGGAGATCACCGCGGACATTCCGTATCTGGAGCTGTACGGCTACAACACGCAGCTTCGGTCCATGACAAGCGGAAGCGGTACGTTCTCCTACGAATTTGCCAGATACGAGCAGGCGCCGGAGGAGGTGGCTGCAAAGGAGATTTCGGAGAGGGCAGGCAAGCTTGTGGACATTGAGGAATAATTTCCGGAAAAACTGTGCCCGCGCGTCGGTGCTGATACTGGGTGCGGCGTGGATGTTTTCAGTCATATTAAACGAACAGAAGGGGGAAGGGGCAGTGAATGCCCCTTCTCCTTCGTCCTCTGTCATTGACAATTATGCCAGCGTCATGAACTACCGGTATCATTCCGTCGACAGCAAAATTGACCGGCGGACGGTTCTTCTCAGGGATCTTGACTTTTCCTTCTGTGACACCATAGACATACCGGGAATGCCGGATACGAAGGAGGAGGATTTTTTAAACCGCTACATTTTCAGCCAGGCCCAGTGTCCCCAGGGAATCTGCTTTACCGACGATTTTGTACTGCTCACCTCCTACTCCTCCGAGGACGACTGCATGGGGGAGCTGATGGTGATGGACAGAGAGAGCGGGGACTGGCTTGTGACCCTTGGGATGGATGAAAACAGCCACCTGGGCGGAATCGCCTTCGACGGCGTCAACGTGTGGGTGTGCAATTCCTACGAGAACAGCATCGAGCGGATTTCCTACGATTTTATCCGGCTGATGGCGACGGAGAACGCCGGGGAGGTGATCGACGCCAGACATGTGGTGGACACATATCCGGTGCGAAATGTTCCGTCCTGCATTACTTTTTACGGCGGAAGGCTCTGGATTGCAACCCACACTCAGGTTATGAATTCCGGCATGGTGGCGTACCACTACAGCAGCGCAGAAGATATGCTTGTGCCCCTGAGCGAATACGAGATTCCCTCAAAGGTCCAGGGCGTGGCCTTCGGGGAGGACGGAAGTCTCTATCTGAGCCGCTCCTACGGCCGGGAGAGTTCCTCCTGGCTGTACTGCTATACGTCCATCATTGCGCTGGACGCAAAGCCAAAGAGGCCGGCTCTTGCGGTGGAGCTTCCGCCCTGCTCCGAGGAGCTGGATGTCTGCGATGACACACTCTATGTTTTGTTTGAGTCGGCGGGGGAGAAGTATCTGGAAGGGACGGACGGGAAAGGCAAAAGCCTTTCCCCCATTGACAGGCTGCTCATGATTCCCACGAGTGAGCTTTCTAAGTAGGTTTGTTCAGGGACAGAAGCGACATCACCTTCTTTACGCGCTCCTGTTCCTCGCCGGGCAGATCTTTGCACAGAAGCTCGCAGATGACCTGAATTTCCGGTTTGGTAAAATCGAGTTTCTGATCCTTCGCCTGCCGCATATTTGCCATGAGAAAGGGCATGATGTCCTTCATGCTCGTCGGCTTATCCTTCTGTATGAAGCTCATGAGAAACTGCAGTTTCTCCGGGCTCATCCCCGAGAATGCGGGATTGTTGAAAATGGAATCCATTTGCTGTCTCCTTCCTTTTTACCGGTCCTTACTTACGTGTTTGCCTCAAAGTCCATAATGCAGAACAGATTGAGCAGTGTGTCTATGGTTTCCTGCTCCCCGGGAGTGCAGTATTTGCGCACCGCAGACAAAAGCGCCGTCCGCCGGTCTGTGCCGTCGGGGACGGAGCAGGCGGCAAGCGTGTTCTCCCTGGAGGAGAAAAGGCCTGCAATGCGGCGGAATTCCATAAGCTGGATCAGTATCGCGGTCTGGCGCTGTGCGCCGTAATCCAGAAACGGCACGATGGACTTTAATATCTGTACGTCTCTTGTCTGTAGCATTTCATCGTAAGGCGTGAGCGTAGCATTATCTTCCATAGGAAATTTAAGCCTTTTTTATTCATATTATGGGCGGTGGACGGATCGTATGCATATATTAAAATAAAAAACCATGGGAAAATTAATTGTAGACGGAAACTGCGTGTACGAAATTGACGAGGACTGCCTGAAGAACCGGTGGGTTCCAGAGGGCTGTGAGGTGTACGAGGCCTTTGAGCGGGCCAGGCGGGCGGAGGCGCTGCGGGACAGAACCGACAACGAAAAAATTGCAGAGCGCTGAAAAAAGGAGGGACCGTTTTGGTCCCTCCGTCTTTTCTGCCGTATTGAATTTAGAAGATGCCGCCGCAGCCGCAGCCGTTGCCGCCGTTGCCGCCGCCGCAGAAGAGAAGTAAAAGGATGATGAGCCAGCAGGAGTCGTTGCCGCAGCCGCAGCCGTTGCCGCCGCCGGAGAAGGAAGATCCGTTTCCGCAGAAGCAGGAGAGAAGCAGGATAATCCAGATAATGTTGCAGGAGTTGCATCCGTTGTCGCAGGTATTGCATCCACAGTTTGTTGCAGCTAAATCACTCATATTCGGTGACCTCCAAAATTTTATTTACAGTATATGGTATGAATCCGAAGGAAAGAGGTTCCTGTTTTTTAAAAAATTCCCAAATCCCGATTGACTTTAGCGGAATGAATAGCTAAACTGTTACATAAAGGAGCCGGGACGGCTCTTATAACAAAAGGAGATCAGATATGGAAAAGATTAAGATGACGACGCCGCTTGTGGAGATGGACGGAGACGAGATGACAAGAATTCTCTGGCAGATGATTAAGGATGAGCTGCTGCTTCCGTTTGTGGATTTACATACAGAGTACTACGACCTGGGGCTTGAGGAGCGCAACCGCACCGACGACCAGGTGACGGTGGATTCGGCCAACGCCACGAAGAAGTACGGCGTTGCGGTGAAGTGCGCCACCATCACGCCGAACGCGGCGCGGGTGGAGGAGTACGGTTTAAAGGAGATGTGGAAGAGTCCAAACGGTACGATCCGCGCCATGCTGGACGGTACGGTGTTCCGCGCGCCCATCGTCGTAAAGGGCATCGACCCGAATGTGAAATCCTGGACGAAGCCCATCACGATCGCAAGACACGCCTACGGCGACGTCTATAAGTCCTCGGAGATGAGGATTGCGGGGGCAGGAAGGGCCGAGCTTGTGTTTACGGACCCGGCGGGAAACGAGACGAGAGAGCTGATCCACGACTTTGACGGGCCGGGGGTGATCCAGGGACAGCACAATGTGAGCGCCTCCATCGAGAGCTTCGCCCACAGCTGCTTTCAGTTTGCGCTTGACACGAAGCAGGATCTGTGGTTTGCCACGAAGGACACGATCTCAAAGAAGTACGACCACACCTTTAAGGACATATTCCAGGAAATCTTTGACGCGAAATATAAGGAGCCGTTCAACGGGGCGGGCATTGAGTATTTCTATACGCTGATTGATGACGCGGTGGCCCGGGTGATGAAGTCGGAGGGCGGCTTTATATGGGCCTGCAAGAACTACGACGGCGACGTGATGTCCGATATGATCAGCTCCGCCTTCGGCTCCCTTGCCATGATGACTTCGGTGCTCGTGTCGCCGGAAGGGTACTATGAGTACGAGGCGGCCCACGGGACGGTGCAGAGACACTACTATAAGCATCTTAAGGGGGAGGAGACGTCCACCAACTCCGTCGCAACGATCTTTGCCTGGACGGGGGCTCTGAAAAAGAGAGGCGAGCTGGACAATAATAAGGAGCTGTGCGGCTTTGCGGACCGGCTGGAGGCCGCCTGCCTTGGCACCATCGAATCCGGTCAAATGACGAAGGATCTCGCCCTCATCACCTCGATTGAGAATCCGACGGTGCTAAACAGCAGAGATTTTATCCGGGCGGTCCGAAGAGCGCTTGAGGCGTCTTTGTCAGACAATGGGTGATTCGTTAAAGCGTTCACACATTGACATTGCCGGCTGAAACTTCTATAATAACCATATGGCATAAGAAGTAAGGCAGGAAAACGGAGGTACTGTTTTGGAAAAGGAAATATCACAGGCCGTTATCCGGCGTATGCCAAGATACTACCGGTATCTTGGCGATCTGCTGGAGGAGGGCGTGGAGAGGATTTCTTCGAATGATCTGAGCAGCCGCATGAAGGTTACCGCATCCCAGATTCGTCAGGATCTGAACAATTTCGGAGGGTTCGGACAGCAGGGATACGGATATAACGTAAGTTTTCTGTACGACGAGATCGGGAAAATACTCGGGCTTGACCGCACCCATAATATCATCGTGATGGGTGCGGGCAATCTGGGGCAGGCGATTACCAACTATATGAAGTTTGAGCGGCTGGGCTTTCATATTATCGCACTGTTTGACAGCAACTCGGAGCTTATGGGAAGGAAGATCCGCGGCGTTCCCATCTACATGGTGGAGGAGCTGGACGCGTTCTGCAGTGCAAACGACGTGGACATTGCGGCGCTGACTCTGCCGAAGGAGAAGGCCGATGCCGCCGCCAGGCATCTGGTGGATCTTGGCATCCGCGCCATCTGGAACTTTGCCCATGTGGATTTGAATGTGGATGAGAGGGATGTTGTGGTGGAGAATGTTCACCTGTCAGACAGCCTCATGCAGTTGTCATATAATATTGTCAGAAATTCCAGGTGATTTGTGAGGAGCATGGTATGCACGGTGAAGATGTGTTTCGGGCGGCAATCAGAGGCAAGAACGTGCCGATTCTGGTTCTGGATCAGAAGTGGCACCGGTTGTTTGCCGTTCACGGCAAGACGGACGAGATACAGAAGGCGGAGGCACAGCTGAACGGTCTGATCGCAAGGCAGGGGCGGCTGAACACGGACTTAAAGGAGTTCCGAAAGCTGAAAAACAAGCTGATGGACAGCATCGTCCAGAATATGGACGCCATTGCGGAGAATGAGAAGGACTCCGTAAGAGAGAAGACCATCGAGGAGGACAAACGTCTGATCGACGAGCTGAACGATAAGATTGCCGCCTGCGAGGATGAGCTTTTGGACATTCCGTCCGCAATCCGGGAGGAGAACGAGAAGCTTATGCTTCTGTCGATGGACTATTTTTATGCGAAGCTGCGGGTGAATCAGACCGAGTCGAAGGAGATTACGGACTGGATCACGCAGGTCAGAATCGACCTGAAGAAGAACATCATCCGCAAGCAGAACCGGGTGATCAACAACCGGGAGATCTACGCGTACTTACATGACATTTTCGGAGCGGATGTGCTGGATCTGTTCGACATCCGATACGAGGATGAGGGGACTGTGAATGTTAAGGACGAGGAAGAGGAGAGCTAGAGAAACGTATGCAGTACCTTGTGACAGGAAAAGAGATGAAGCTTCTTGACCGCAACACGTCGCAGCATTTCCATGTGCCGGAGCCGGTGCTTATGGAACAGGCTGCGATGGTTTTTGTCAGGCAGCTTTTTTTGATACAGACAGAGCGGCGCCTCTGCCGGCGGGTGCTGATTGTCTGCGGCAGCGGTAACAACGGCGCGGACGGCCTTGCCATAGCGAGGCTTCTCATGCAGCAGGGTCTTTCGGTGATGGTGCTGTGCGCCGGTGAGGCCGCGGGGATGGGGATGTCGGAGTCCTATTCCTTACAGAAAAAAATATGCGGGGCCTACGGGATCTCTCTTCTTAACGAGGCCCCGGACATGGACGGCTTTGACCTGATTGTGGATGCGATTTTCGGGATCGGCTTGTCCCGCGGCGTAAACGGCGCCCTTGCCGAAGTGATTTCCGCCATGAACCGCGCCGACGCCTGGCGGGTGGCCGTTGACATTTCCTCCGGCATTTCGGCGGACACCGGAGAGGTTTTGGGAACCGCGTTTCGCGCCGACGATACGGTCACCTTCTCTTTCGGGAAGGCGGGGCAGTATCTGTGGCCGGGAAACGAGTACAGCGGCCGTGTGCATGTTTTGGCCATGGGCATCACGGAGCACAGCTTTCTGGAAGAAAGGCCAAAGCTTGCGGTGCTCACGGAATCGGATCTTTCGCGCCTTCCGGTGCGGTCCGCCCACTCCAACAAGGGAACCTACGGGAGGCTTCTTGTGGCGGCGGGGTCTGTCGGCATGGCAGGCGCCGCCTGTCTCTGCGCACAGGCTGCCTACCGCATGGGTACGGGGCTTGTGGAGGTTCTGACGCCGGAGGAGAACCGCGGGATACTGCAGACCGCCGTGCCGGAGGCGGTGCTTACGGTGTACGGCAGGGAGGGGCCGGGAGAGGAGACGGTGGCCCTTTCGGTGAGCCGCGCGGATGCGGTGGTCGCAGGTCCCGGCATCGGGACGTCTCCCGGGGCCAGGAGGCTTCTTAAGGCTGTGCTTTCCCGTTCGGCCGTTCCGACGGTGGTCGACGCCGACGGGCTGAACATACTTTCCGGTGAGCCCGAATGGCTTAAGAGGCTTCCCGCTTCGTGCATTGTCACGCCTCATTTAGGGGAGATGGCGCGCCTTACCGGGGAGACGGTGGAGGCGCTGCAGCGGTCGTTTCTTGCCAGTGCCGCAGCATTTGCCAACCGGTACGGCGCGGTCTGCGTGCTCAAGGATTTCCGCACGACGGTGGCCGTTTCCGGCGGTCTGCAGTACTTAAATCTCACCGGAAACGACGGGATGGCGACTGCGGGCAGCGGCGATGTGCTCTCCGGCATCATCGGAGGGCTTCTGGCCCAGGGCGCAGGAGCGGAGGATGCCGCGGCTCTCGGCGTGTTTATCCACGGGGCCGCAGGTGATACGGCGGCGGCAAAGACCGGCAGGCGTTCGCTTATGGCGCGGGATCTGCTGGACGGATTAAAAGATTACAGGCCGAAGGAGTGACGGGACGGTATGGAAAAATATCGGGTTTACGCGGGCATCAGTCTGGATGCGCTGCGCTTTAACATGGAAGCCATGTACAACAATATTCATGCGGGCACGAAGATCGCCGCGGTCATCAAGGCGGACGCTTACGGACACGGGGCGCTTCGGATTGCGGAGGCTATTGAGGATATGCCCTTTCTCTGGGGCTACGCGGTGGCCACGGCGGATGAGGCTGCGGCCCTGATCGCGGACGGAAGGACGAAGCCGGCGCTGATTCTCGGCATCAGCTTTCCGGAGCAGTACGAGGACATTGTGCGGATGGGCATACGTCCCACTGTGTGCGACTTTGCGTCTGCGTCCGCCCTTTCGGAGGTGGCGGTAAGACTTAACACCCGCTGCAGGATACACATTAAGATTGACACCGGCATGAACCGCATCGGTTTTTTCGCGGAGGAAAAAAGCGCCGATGTGATTGCACAGATTGCGGCTCTGCCGAATATTGATATAGAAGGAATATTTACGCATTTTGCCCGGGCGGACGAGGCGGATAAAACCCATGTGAGGACGCAGATCGACCTTTTCGGGCGGATGCTTGGGATGCTTGGGGAGAGGGGGATTGTGATTCCGATCCGCCACTGCTCCAACAGCGCCGGGATCGTAGAGTTAAAGGAGGCCAACTTTGACATGGTGCGGGCGGGCATCACCCTCTACGGCCTGTGGCCCTCCGGCGAGGTGAGAAGGGATATCATGGAGCTTCGGCCGGTGATGTCGCTGAAAAGCCGGGTTTCCTTTGTAAAGACGCTTTCCGGCGGAACGGCAGTAAGCTACGGCGGAACCTACGTCACGGACGGCGAAAGGCGCATCGCAACGATTCCGGTGGGGTATGCGGACGGCTACGCGAGGATGCTCTCAAACAGAGGCAGCGTGCTGATACGGGGCAGGCGCGCGCCGGTGTGCGGAAGAGTCTGCATGGATCAGCTTATGGCGGATGTGACGGATATTGCGGATGTCAGCGTGGGCGATACGGTGACGCTTCTCGGAAGAGACGGAGACGACGTTATTACAATGGAGGAGCTGGGGGAGCTGTCGGGACGGTTCAACTATGAGTTCGCATGCCTGATTACCCCGAGAGTCCCGAGAATATATTACTGATTTACGGCGATTTTTCCGAAATATGATTACGACTCGATAAATTTGGTAATACTGTGCGTATAACAATTTATGGAGTAATGATTATGGTAATTCAAAGAGGCGACGTATACTATGCAGATTTAAGACCGGTGGTGGGCTCCGAGCAGGGCGGAGTAAGACCGGTGCTCATTATTCAGAACAATGTGGGAAACCGGCACAGCCCGACGGTGATCTGTGCCGCCATCACGTCTCAGATGCACAAGGCAAAGCTGCCGACCCATGTGGAGCTGGGCTGTGACAAGTACGATCTGGCGAAGGACTCGGTGGTTCTTCTGGAGCAGCTGCGCACGATAGACAAGAAGCGGCTCAAGGATAAGGTGTGCCATCTGGACAGCCAGATACTCGACAAAATTGACAAAGCACTGGAAATCAGCCTGGAACTGTATACATAACTTGACGGAATGCGGTCCGCATGGTATGATTTCTGAGGTATGATACAGTTTTTACGTATGTTTGACAGCCGGCTGATCGGCTAATATGAAAAGAAAGGAACATTTAAGCGGGAGATTTATATGGATGAGGGCGCCAGTCCCAAGCGGACAACAATATTTGGCAAAATAAAGGATTTTTTGAAAAATATGCCTTTTCATGAGGACGTGACGGAGGAGGAGATCATCTCCATGGTCAACGAGGG
>CATJJD010000445.1 GCA_949740385.1 uncultured Lachnospiraceae bacterium | reverse complement strand
TACGGTTCCTTCTCTTGGAGATGATCATATTCCTACTAATGTCGCTGTCAATGTGAAGACTAATTCTAGTGTCGTTCGTCTTCAATCTTCTTCAGATAAAAGTAACGCTAATTCTGCTGTAATTTATGATGTTCTTTCAGGCGTCGGTCAGGTCTTCATTCGTGATATTCGTGTTTCTTCTGCTCTTCAAAGATATGCAGAACGCAGCCTTAAGTTTGGTAATCGGTACGAAGAGTTTATTCAGCGAGAATTCGGCATTAAACCCAGAGATTCTCGTATTCAAAGGCCCGAGTATCTCGGTGGTGGCTCAGGTATTTTGAATATCAGTGAGGTTTTGCAAACTGCAGAGAGTACAGATACTGGTGTAGGAACGATGAGAGGACATGGTATTGCTTCAATTTCTCAAAGGAATATTCGTTTCAGAAGTCCTGAACACGGTCTTATTATCGGACTTCTTTCTATTCGTCCTAAGAGTGTTTACACTCAAGGCGTTGATAGAGAGTTCCTTAAGCGTTCTCGTTTAGATTTTTTTACACCGGAACTTTCTAATGTCGGTATGCAGGAAGTCCTTGCGCAGGAATTATATGCTAACTCCTCAAATAAAGGAGAAGTGTTCGGCTATTCAGATAGGTATCAGGAATATCGTTATAAGAAGCCGATTGTTTGTGGTGAGTTTCGTAGTAATCTTGACTTCTGGAATATGGCTTTTAAATTTTCAAATCAGCCTGAGTTAAACTCGGAATTCTTGAGTATGGCTACTTATGTTTCCGATTATAAGCGACCTTTCCAAATTCAGGATGGTGGAGCACATTCTTTCGTCTGTATGCTTAAGAATATAATTAAAGCATATCGTCCAATACCAAAAGTTGCAAAGGATATTTTAAAATGAGTAGAATTGGTAAAATTATTGAATCTCGTAGGAAAGAATCAGGAGTTGTTTTTTCGCAACCTAAGCTTTTCGTCCCTGTTGATATGCAGGTTCCCGAAACCGCAAAGCAGGTTCTTGCAAGGACTCTTTTAGAGTGTGGCGTAATAAGTGAGGAATCCGCAAATAAAATGCTTGGTGTAATTACCGGTTATGACTCTGATTCAGAGAATGAGTTTGAGGATGATGATTTTGATGACTTTGATGATTTAAACGATGAATTCATTCTTTCATCGTTTGCCAGTTACGAAGAAGATTTGGAGGAATTAAATGGCAAAGAAGACCAAAAACAGACCACCGAAAGCGTTAGCGAAGGTGGACCTGACTCCGCAAATGATGTCTCATCGGAAGCAGTCGGTGAGCAAGGAGGCAGTGAGACTACAGAGGCGGAATGAACTTGACTTGTCCTCATTCCGCTTATTGACACCATTACGTAAAGTAGGGCTTTCGCTCAATACCAGGATAACGACAAAACGCGCTAGCTCGGAAATCGGTTTTCGTCGTATCAGATTTGGAGATATTGTTTCTAGTCCTTTTTTACGAAAAAAAACAGGTATAGGTAGACAGCGTGTTTCTTTGGATGTTCAGAAGATCTGCCGGGAGAGAAAAGAGCGACGCAGTGTTCTTTTCGCGAAGGCAAAAGTTGGCGGTTCGCATAGACCGCCAACTTTTTCTCTAAAATCATTAGTGAGGTGCTAAATGGGATTATTAGGTTCAGTTGTTGGTGGTGCTTCAAATATCGCAGGT
>CATJJD010000444.1 GCA_949740385.1 uncultured Lachnospiraceae bacterium | reverse complement strand
TTGTAGAGCTTGCTGTAGGCGTGGGCCATAAGCTCGTTGCTCTTTTTCGTGGCGGCGTAGAGGGACACCGGGTTGTCTGTCTTATCGTCCGTGCTGTAGGGCACCTTTTCGCCGGCGCCGTAGACGGAGGAGGAGGAGGCGTACACGAGATGGGAAACCCCTTCGCCGCTGTCGTAGGAGTGGCGGCACGCCTCCAGTATATTGTAGAAGCCGATCAGGTTGGACTGCATGTAGGCGTCCGGGTTTTCGATGGAGTAGCGGACGCCGGCCTGGGCGGCAAGGTTTACGACAATGTCCGGCCGGTACGTTTCAAAAATGCCGTCCACCGTCCTTCGGTCGGCCAGATCGCCTTTCACAAAATGCCACTCTGCGCCGGTATTTTCGCCCTGACACGCCTCAATCTGCGAAAGCCGCCATTCCTTGAGGCTCACGTCGTAGTAGTCGTTCAGATTGTCGAGTCCCACAACCGTGAGGGGCAGTCCGGTTTTTAACAGTGCAAGCGTCAGGCTTCCTCCGATAAACCCGGCGGCTCCGGTGACAAATATCGTTTTATTTTTCAGATCAATCGCTGTCATATTCTTTCCCCTTTCCCGGTCAGTCCTTCTGGAAAATATCTCTTGTGTACACCTTGTCCTTCACGTCGTCGAGACGCTCGTCGTAGCGGTTTGCGATGATGGCCTGGCTCCTGCGCTTGAATTTTTTCAGGTCGTTTACCACGAGGGAGCCGAAGAAGGATTCCCCGTCGGCCAGCGTCGGCTCGTAGACAATGACCTTTGCCCCCTTGGCCTTGATGCGCTTCATGACGCCCTGAATCGACGAGTGGCGGAAGTTGTCGGAATTGCTCTTCATCGTGAGCCGGAAAACGCCGATGACCGTTTCCTTTTCCTTTTTTGGGTCCCACTGGCTGTTGGCCTCGTAGGCCCCCGCAAGCTGCAGAACCCGGTCCGCGATGTAGTCTTTTCTCGTGCGGTTGCTGTCCACGATGGCGGACATCATGTTCTGGGGCACGTCCTGGAAATTTGCCAGAAGCTGCTTCGTGTCCTTTGGAAGGCAGTAGCCGCCGTAGCCGAAGGACGGGTTGTTGTAGTGGGTTCCGATCCGCGGGTCGAGACAGACGCCCCGGATAATATCCTCGGTCTTAAGCCCCTTCGACTCCGCGTAGGTGTCCAGCTCGTTGAAGTAGGACACGCGCAGGGCCAGGTAAGTGTTGGCGAAGAGCTTCACCGCCTCGGCCTCCGTAAATCCCATAAAGAGCGTCTCCATGTCCTGCCGGATTGCCCCCTGCTTTAAGAGGGCGGCAAAAATGCGGGCCCTCTTAGCGGTTCCCTCGTCGCAGGAGACAATGATTCTGGACGGGTAGAGATTGTCGTAGAGCGCCCGGGATTCCCGCAGAAACTCGGGGCTGAAAATCAGGTTTTTCGTCTGATGCCGTTCTCTTGCGGCGGCGGTGAAGCCCACCGGGATGGTGGATTTGATCACAATGGTCGCGTCGGGGTTGACATGGATCACCTGGTCTATTACGGCGTCCACCGCCGAGCAGTCAAAGAAGTTCTGCCGGCTGTCGTAGTTGGTCGGCACGGCGACCACGACGAAATCCGCGTCCCGGCAGGCGCTGTCGCCGTCGGTTGTGGCGGTCAGGTCAAGGCTTTTTCCGGCAAGGTACTTTTCGATC
>CATJJD010000443.1 GCA_949740385.1 uncultured Lachnospiraceae bacterium | reverse complement strand
TTGAGGTCAGCTCCCCGGGGCTTGGGCGTCCGCTGAAAAAAGAGAAGGATTTCATCCGCAATATGAATAAGGAAGTCGAGATCCGCACGTACCGGGCAATCGGCGGACAGAAGGAGTTTTACGGAATTCTAAAGGCGTATACAAAGGAGAGCGTCGTAATCGAGGCGGAGGGAGAAGAGACGGCATTTGCGAGGACGGATATTGCACTGATACGGCAGGCGGTGCACTTTTGATGAATAACGAGCGCATTTAACAAATCAGTCAGGAGGATAAGATAATGAATAATGAGTTATTAGAAGCGTTGACCATATTGGAGCAGGAAAAAAATATCAGCAAAGAGACGCTTTTGGAGGCCATCGAGAACTCACTCATCACTGCGTGCAAAAACCATTTTGGAAAGTCCGAAAATGTAAAAGTTGTCATTGACCCAAAGACCTGCGAATATCATTGTTTTCAGGAAAAAACGGTTGTGGAGGAAGTCCTTGACCCGGTGGAGGAGATTTCGCTTCCAAACGCCCAGATGATAAGCGCCAGGTACGAGCTGGGCGACATTGTTCAGGTGGAGGTCAAATCCAGAGAGTTCGGGCGCATCGCCACACAGAACGCCAAAAACGTTATTCTGCAGAAAATCCGTGAGGAGGAGCGAAAAGTCATCTACGACGAGTACAACAGCAAGGAGAAGGACGTAGTCACCGGCGTGGTGCAGCGCTATGTGGGGCGCAACATTAGCATCAATCTCGGCAGAGCCGACGCGCTTCTGACGGAGAGCGAGCAGATCCGGGGCGAACACTTCAACCCGACGGAGCGCATCAAGGTGTACATTCTGGAAGTGAAGGCCACCTCCAAGGGGCCGAAGATTCTCGTGTCCAGGACACACCCGGAGCTGGTGAAGCGGCTCTTTGAGTCGGAGGTGACGGAGGTGCGGGAGGGCATCGTAGAGATCCGGGCAATCTCAAGAGAGGCGGGAAGCCGGACAAAGATCGCCGTCTGCTCCAATGATCCGGACGTCGATCCGGTGGGCGCCTGCGTCGGCATGAACGGCGCGAGAGTCAACGCCATCGTGGATGAGCTGGGCGGAGAGAAGATCGACATCGTTATCTGGGATGACGACCCGGCCATCCTGATTCAGAACGCCTTAAGCCCTGCAAAGGTGATCTCCGTGATCGCGGACGCGGACGAGAAGGCGGCCAAGGTCGTTGTGCCGGATTACCAGCTGTCTCTTGCCATCGGCAAGGAGGGGCAGAACGCAAGGCTTGCGGCAAGGCTGACCGGATTTAAGATTGACATAAAGAGCGAGACGCAGGCGAGAGAGTCGGGCGATTTCCTCGATTACGAGAACGACTACGAGGATGCGGACGACGACTACTACGAGGTGGACGAATTTGCGCAGGATGCCGTCCCGGAGGGAGACGAAGCTTCCTATACCGATACCGATGACGCGCCTTACGGAGAGAAAGACGAGGCTTCTTATACGGATACCGATACCGACGGCGAAGCTTACGTGGACGACAGCGAAGTTTACGACAGCGAGACGGACAGCGCCGAAGCCGACGAAGCTTACGACGACGAAGCAGCGGACAGCGCCGAAGCCGGCGAAGCTTACGACGACGAAGCAGCGGACAGCGCCGAAGCCGGCGAGGCTTACGACGACGAAGCAGCAGACAGCGCCGAAGCCG
>CATJJD010000442.1 GCA_949740385.1 uncultured Lachnospiraceae bacterium | reverse complement strand
GTCCATCTCGAACTTAATTTTTCTACTGGATAATACAGCAGCCAGTTTATCAATGGTGCCCCCTTAAAAAAATGAAAGCCGTGAGCCATATAGTTAACTTTCGTTCCTGCTTTCCGCGCTTTTACAGCAGCAAGTCTTGTTGAGATGCCCATTACAGGTTCATTAGTCCAGATTAAATCATAATTGCCATCTTTAATGATTCCTTTTAAATCTCTGTAACCATATATATTTTTTATTGTAAAGGGACTGCGAACAAGGCGTATTGTATAAAATTTTTTCACATGTCCTCTTAGATTCTCCCTGATTTCATACAGTCTTCCTCCAATATCCGAACATGCGACTTCAACTTCAAATCCATTTTCCGCCAGCATTACAACATGAGGTATGAGAAACTGCTTCATCATCAAATCTGTTGAAGTAACTAAAATCCGTCTGGCCACTGATCTTCTCCTTTATTCTTTCAGCAATTTCAACTGCCTCCATCCCATACTGCCCACGCAGATATTTCTGACTTCCAGCCTTTACAGAATACACATCATTCAAACCAATACGAAGCAAACATGCCTTTTTTATCTTCATTTCAGCCATTATTTCTGCCACTGCACTGCCAAAACCTCCTACAATATTATGTTCTTCACAGGTAACGACAAGTTCATACTCCCGACTGCACTGTTCAACTGTTTCCGTGTCAACGGGCTTTACTGTTGGGAATGTATATAAAGCAGGATGTATTCCTTTTTTTTCTAATTCTTCAACAGCCATCTCCACTTCATCGAAAATTGCACCGGTAGAGAGGATTGCAGCCTTTTTTCCATCTCTTATCTTTATAGCCTTACCAATCCGGAATCCCTCTATTTTTTTGTGAATGCGCTTTTCCCCGCCACGTCCCAGACGCAGGTATGCCGTCCCTTTATAGTTGACCAAAGCCTTTGTACATTCCTCCGCCTCAGCCAGATCAGCCGGAGCCATTACTACAACATCCGGCAGCGCCCGCATCACTGCCAGATCCTCCGTCGCATGATGACTCATACCAAGGCTTCCATATACGAATCCTCCACCAATGCAAACAATCTTCACGTTTGCATTGTGATAAGCACAGTCATTCCGGATCTGTTCCAGACACCGCATAGTCGGAAAATTTCCAATACTGTATGTAAATACGATTTTTCCGTCCAGCGCCATGCCCGCTGCAAGGGATGTCATGTTCTGCTCCGCTATCCCTGCATTGGTAAACTGATTTGGGCACTGTTCCCAGAACGGCTTTAGCACACCAAATCCAAGATCACCTGTAACTAACTCAATTCTTTTATCCTGTTTCGCCAGTTCAACCAGCGTCTTTACAAATGTGTCACGCAATTCATTTAACTCCAATCATAGCATCCAAAAACCGGTTCCTTTTGAAAAACCTTGTATAAACCGTATACAGTGCCAGTGGAATGATTAACCCACTCAGAAACATCATAATAAATGCAGCATACCAGGGCAGGACAAGCACAGCAACGGCTCCCATTTCCATCACCGCCTGAACCGGCCATGAATATACATATACAGTAAACGCATGGTTGCCTGCCACTTTCAGGATATTGCACCCGTAACGTTCCAAAAACAATCCCAATGACAGCATTGCACACAGCATCAAAATACAGATAAATCTGTCTACAATAACCGTCTGCGCGCCATCCGTGGCTGCAAACAAGGCAGTGGACAGTGCAAGAGCTGATGCAGAT
>CATJJD010000441.1 GCA_949740385.1 uncultured Lachnospiraceae bacterium | reverse complement strand
GAAGAGTATTTTGATGAGGACAGCATCAACGAGATTTTCCGTTCGATGCACACCATCAAGGGCTCGTCTGCAATCATGATGTTTGACGACATTACGAAAGTGGCGCACAAGCTGGAGGATATTTTCTATTTCCTGCGCGAATCGCACCCGAAGAATGTTCCGCATGTGGAACTGGTGACACATGTGCTGGACGTGATGGATTTTATCGGAGCGGAGCTGGAGAAGATCCAGGACGGCGAGGAGGCAGACGGAGATTCCAGTGAGCTGATCGACAATCTGGACAGCTTTCTCTCAGGAATCAAGGGCGAGAGCCCTTCCGGCAAGGGCGGCGCGAAATCTTCTGCGAAGGACGAGAAAAGGGAGCAGGAGCCGCAGGCCGGACAGTTCTATATTGCGCCGGTTGCGTCGGCTTCCAGTCACTTTTATAAGATTTATCTGCAGTACTACCCGGAGATTGAGCTGGCGAACGTGCACGCATACAAGATTGTGTATGCGTTAAAGGAGATCGCGGAGGATCTCATATACTCCCCGGAGGATATTATCACGGACGAGGAGAGCGCGGATAAAATTATTGAGGACGGCTTCAAGATCCTTTTGCAGACGCAGAGCTCGGAGGAGGAAATCAGAGGGATTATCAAGCCGGGCTACGACATCAAAAAGGTCGATGTGTTTGAGTGCAGCGCGCAGGAGTTCCAGCACGGATTTGACGACAGCAGTGCGGCTTCCGTGATCGACCTGGATTCCAGCGTGGAGATGATCGAGTCCAGAGCGGAGGATAAGAAGGAGAAGAAAGCGCCTGCGCCGGGTGACTTCGTCATTGAGTCAAAGGCGCCGGGGCAGTCCAAGAAGCTGGCGAAGGATAAGCCGAAGAAGGCGGAGAAGGCGGCGTTTATCAGTGTGGACATCGCAAAGATGGATATGCTGATGGATCTGATCGGAGAGCTTGTGATCTCCGAGTCCGTCGTGCTGCAGAATCAGGATCTCAAGGTGCCCGGGCTTCGTCTTGACAACTTCAACAAGGCGGCGGCGCAGATGTCCAAGATTTCCACGGATCTGCAGAATGTGATTATGTCCATGCGGATGGTGCCGCTGACCAACACATTCCAGAAGATGAACCGTATCGTCTTTGACGTGTCGCGAAAGCTCGGCAAGGACGTGGAGTTTGAGATGATCGGTGAGACCACCGAGGTGGATAAGAATATTATTGAGCATATATCCGATCCGCTCATGCATCTGGTCAGAAATTCCGTTGACCACGGCATTGAGACGAAGGAGGAGCGGGAGGCAGCCGGCAAGAGAGAACGGGCGAAGGTGACGCTGTCCGCAAAGACCGAGTCCGGTAAAGTGTGGATCGGCGTGCAGGACAACGGACAGGGACTCGACCGGGAGAAGATTATCGCAAAGGCGAGAAAGAACGGTCTTTTGGACCCGTCCAGGCCGGACAGCGCCTACTCGGACAAAGAGGTGTACCAGTTTATCACCCTTCCGGGCTTTTCCACCAACGAGACGGTGACGGAGTACTCCGGAAGAGGCGTCGGCATGGACGTTGTGGTGACGAACCTGCAGGAGATCGGCGGCACGCTGGATATTGAGAGCGTGGCGGGCGAGGGCAGTACCATGTACTTAAAGATTCCGCTTACGCTTGCCATTATCGACGGAATCGTGATGAAGGTGGGCCAGCAGAGCTTTGTTATGGAGGCCGGAGTCGTCAAGGAGTTTGTCCGGGTGACGGAGAACATG
>CATJJD010000440.1 GCA_949740385.1 uncultured Lachnospiraceae bacterium | reverse complement strand
CGCTCTTCCGATCTTGAAAACATAATGACTCATCCTCCGCTCCGAATTTCTGCTCTTCCGTCTCTGTTCTGTCCAAAAAAGTATTCTTCCAGCATCATGCACCAACAATGATAAACCGGCAGGTGTAACTCCTGCACCTTATATGTTTCCTTCTCCGGAACCTTCACAGACACATCCGACCATTTTGCCAGCTCTCCCCCGCATTGTCCGGTAAGCCCCACCACCTTTATCCCGACTGCTCTTGCGACCACCGCCGCATTCAAAATATTCTCACTGTTCCCCGATGTTGAAATAGCCAGAAAAACATCGCCCATTCGCCCAAAACCATATAACTGCTGTGCAAATACACCGCAGCCGTCCACATCATTGCTATACGCAGTACTTAACGCCTCGTGCGCCACAAGCGGAATTGCCATTAGTCCACATTCCAAATTTCCGGACAATCGTTTTCCTCTGATTTCATCTATCTCGCACAGCCTATCCGCAAGAGACTGCGGCACGGATCTGCCGATTTTAAAGCGCTTCATAAGTTCGCCTGCAATATGTTCGGAATCCGCTGCCGAGCCGCCGTTTCCGGCAATCAGTAATTTGCCGTCATGCCTGTAGCACTCAATAAAAATTTGAAATCCATTCATAATTGATTCCTGACATTCCGCCAACGCGGGATAACGATATACCAAATCCTGTATGTAATTACTGATTTTCTTTTTCATAAATACTTCTCCTGACATTCTCGTTGATCTGTACCTGCACGCTACAAAATGTAAAGAATAACAGCTACGATACCGATAAAGACGATACACATCGAAATTAAAACTTTGTCTCCCAAAATTACACTGACCGGATCGCCATCGCTCTCCTTCTGCTCAATATCAAGAATATATTTAAAGATAATAAACAGAACAAGCGGTACGGTCCAGATCAACCTCTCTCTCTCAATCGTCCACAGAGAATAATAGATAACACAAAGACTGATGCATACATATGGAATCTGATTCAAAAAAGCAGAACCATATTTATCAACCACTTCTCTTCTCTGATCACCGATAAGAAACATTTCACCCCTTCTCTTGCCAAAAGCCATGAACAGAGAACCGGACAGAACAACCATAAAAAGCCAGGGCGAGATAACCGTATCCGTTATGATCCCTCCATACAGCACCCGAATAACAAAACCAGATGACAGCAACGCAATATCAAGAAGCTGTACATCTTTCAGCCCGGCGCTGTAACCTATGTTAATTACAAAATAAGAAACCAGACAGACAGCGCCTGCTGCACTTCCTATTCCAATCGTAAGAAACAGCGAAAAGAACAGCATTATATAAAAAATAAGCATCGCCGTTTTTTTACTTATCTCGCCGCTTGCGATCGGTCTCATCTTCTTTACCGGGTGTATGCGATCCTTCTCAACATCTCTGATGTCGTTTATGATATATACTGCTGATGAAGTAAAAGAAAATGCAAAAAAACCGATAACCGCAGACATAAGCATTGACCGGTCAAAGAGGTTCCTGGCAAAAAAGGCCGGAATAAATATCAGGAAATTTTTAATGTAATGTTTTATCCGAAGTAATTTTATATATTTCATCATAAGTTTACTGCTGTTCACCTGTGCATATCCGGCACGGTTCAAAAAAGCACTCGCCCTCCACTCCGTCGATTGTCTGATACAAATGGTATTTCATTCCAATATCTTCAAAATTGAAAAGTTTACCGTAAAACTGACATGGCGACGCGAT
>CATJJD010000439.1 GCA_949740385.1 uncultured Lachnospiraceae bacterium | reverse complement strand
AGAGTATGTAAAAGAGAGATATAAGGGATACCCCTGTATGGTATATCCGGAGGCATCTACGGAGATTTTTGACTACAGTATTTATATGATGTCATTGTGTAACCATTTGATAATAGCAAACAGTACTTTCAGTTGGTGGGCAGCCTGGTTAAAGAATAAGGAAGGCACTGTGATATGTCCTAAAACATGGATTAATTCTTTGTTTACTCCGGATATATGGGGAGAGCATTGGATAAAGATTTGATGCAGAATTTTAGAGGGGAAGAAAAAGGTAAGTTTAAGATGCGGAAAGACGCAAAAATATATATTGCCGGACATAATGGAATGGCAGGTTCAGCTATCAGAAGAGAATTGGAAAAAAAGGGATACGATAATCTTGTTGTCAGAACACATCAGGAGCTTGATTTGTGCAGGCAAAGTGAGGTTGAATCGTTTTTTGAAAAAGAAAGGCCAGAGTATGTATTTCTTGCAGCGGCTAAGGTGGGGGGGATTTCTGCAAATATAAATTATCCGGCAGAGTTTTTATATTATAATTTGATGATAGAAAGCAATGTGATAAATACTTCTTATAAATACGGTGTTAAGAAACTGGTATTTTTGGGGTCATCATGTATTTATCCTCGTAATTGTCCTCAACCGATGAAGGAAGAATATCTGCTGGATGGAAAAGTTGAACCTACGAATGAAGGCTATGCGATAGCAAAAATTGCAGGAGTAAAACTTTGTGAAATGTATAATCGTCAATATGGTATGAATTGTATTAGTCTGATGCCATGTAATTTGTTTGGATATAATGACTGTTTTGATACAGAAAAAGCACATGTGATTCCGGCACTTTTAATGAAATTTCATGAAGCAAAAGTAAAACAGGCAAAAGAAGTTGTTGTTTGGGGAAGCGGCAGAGCCCGTCGGGAATTTTTATTTTCGGATGATTTTGCGCAAGCCTGTATTTATATGTTTGAAAATTATGAAGGACAGGACATTATTAATATTGGTTCAGGTAATGATGTTTCTATAGGAGAACTTGCCAGTATTATCAGCAGGATTGTTGGTTATGAAGGAAATATTATATTTGACTGTTCAAAGCCAGATGGAATGCCACAAAAGTTGATGAATGTTACCGTTGCAAACGAATTGGGATGGAAAAACCATAATTCCCTTGAAAAGGGCTTATATTTGACTTATCGCTGGTTTTTGAAAAATTATGGGAGTTAAAAGTGACTATGGACAAAATTGGTGTAGGTTATGCATCTGTTACTCAAATTGAAAAAAACTATGTGATGGACGCCTTGAACAATGAGCGCTTATCGCAGGGAAAATATGTTCGTGAATTTGAAAATAAGTTTGCACAACTACATGGAATGACATATGGAGTTATGTGTAACAGTGGGACAACAGCGCTCGAATTAGCACTAGCAACTTTAAAAGAAGTTGATAAATGGGATGATAATGCAGAAGTACTCTGTCCGGCGATTACTTTTATTGCAACTTCAAATGCATGTTTACATGTGGGGTTAAAAGTTCGTTTTGTTGATGTGGATTTGATGACCTATAACATGAATCCGGATGAAATAGAAAAACATATTTCCGAAAATACGAAATGTATAATTCCGGTGCATGTGTTTGGAATGCCCTGTGATATGGATTCTATTATGAAAATTGCAGGAAGACATAAGCTTCGTGTAATTGAGGATTGTGCAGAGGCTCATTTTGCAAAAATTAACGGAAAGACGGTTGGAAGTTTTGGAGATATAGCAGCGTTTAGTACATATGTTGCACATACTATTACAACAGGAGTT
>CATJJD010000438.1 GCA_949740385.1 uncultured Lachnospiraceae bacterium | reverse complement strand
CTTTCAACCATCTGATTATGCAGTGCAGAAATATGGAAATTGTATAATGACGTATCATAACCTTTCAACAGATTTGTACAACTGTTCAGGTAAACCTTAAACACTTCATAATTGGAATTGGCATAAAATTCTGGTGGTACTTCGTCCTGCTCCAATTCCTTTAAATTATTTACATCAACATAATTTCCTGAAACACCGATCTCTTTTACCAAATCGTATGTCATAAAAAACTGACTTGTACACGAAACATCCTGTTTTAAATCAATAACGGCATTGAATGAAATATTTTTAATAAAGTCAGGACAGACTTTCTTTACCAGTTCTAATCGCTCCATAACAGTTTCATATGTACCTTTATTGCTTGACGCAAATATTCTGTTTTTGTTCTGAATGTTTGCAGGTCCGTCCAAACTGATTGTCAAATTAAAACCATGTTCTGCTAAAAATTTTATGCTATCCTCTGTAAGTAAGGTTGCATTACTCGTCATATTAAATGACAGCTTCTTGCCTGCAAAAATTTCTTCTGCATATTTAACACACTGCTTAATCAACTCATACTCTAACAATGGTTCTCCGCCATAGAAGCCTATTGTTACAGAATCACTATTTAATGAATGGTCATAAAAGAATTTCACAGCCGCAAGCGCAGTTTCCACACTCATACGCTTATTCATGTGCGTTCTGTTTACATAACTTCCTGAATAAACACAATACTTGCACCTTAAATTGCAGTTTTGTGTTACCTGTAAAGTCATCATATTCAAATTGGTTTTATAAAATTCTTCCAACCGATCTGTTTCAGGGTGCCGGAAAATAATACTCTCATTCTTGTCACAAAGAAACCCTCGCTGCATCAATAATTCAATATCACTTTTGCATTCTTCACTCAATGCGTTATATTCGCTGTTCATTTGTTCTTTGGTTACTGTTGTATCTGAAATTAGCTTATTCAAAAAAGCATATATTTCATCCGAAATATGAACAATCCCGTTAGTGTTCACATCATATAAATAATTTTCGTTATATATCTGTATTAAATGAATATATGGTATATGGTCAATCATATATTTTCCTCCTAGTTTTAAAAAGGCAGCCTGACTAATATCTTAGCAGACTGCCCATAGCTTCAGAACCTATCTTTGTAAGCTATAGGTTCAAATGCCGCCTGTAGCTCCTGTGCCTAACTTAAAAGCGTCATAGGTCCAAATGACTTGTTGTACAGATTATTGTAAGTTACGCTCTGCGTAATCTGCATTCCTGTAGCGTTAGGAACCGTATTACAATTGTTGCATGATGTACAGATGCATAAATTACAATTACATGCACATGCGAATGCCATCAAGGTGCCATCATTAAAGCCACCTTTTCTTCCAAGTTTCTTGCCCATAATTTCACCTCCCTTCAATAATTTAACTATAACTATTGAAATTGCTTCCAATATTAATAGCCTGAGTTATATAAGCAGATGTTTTTTCTGGAATTTTAACTTCACTTTTTGAAACTACAACATCTCTTTCTGTTTGCATTGCAAAGTTTTCTTTAGACACACGTTTTTCTTCCATTTTTTTTGCTGCACGCTTCTCTTCTTCCCTTTTAGCTGCCCGCTTTTCCTCAGCTTTTTTCTCCCTTTCTCTGCTTTCTTTTGCTTTTCTTTCTGCATTTTCTCTGGCGATTTTTCCATCAGGATCATTTGTACCAGACGAAATTCCAGTAATATTTCCATTTGCATCAATTTTATAAGAAATACTTGTTAATGTTCCTTGTGCATGAGATACAGCATAAGAAGCACACCCCGGCAAT
>CATJJD010000437.1 GCA_949740385.1 uncultured Lachnospiraceae bacterium | reverse complement strand
CAGTGGTTCAAACACATTATATGAAATTGTTAAATATTATGGAGGATATCAGTGGTTCAAACACATTATATGAAATTGTTAAATATTATGGAGGATATTTATGGTATTTTCAAAATGAAAATCAGGACATTGTTGCATACAATGCCTATTATTACCACAACAAAGATAAAATGAAACACAAATTTATTAACACAGCAAATGCAGATGCCAAAAGATATTTTTCAAGAAGAAGCATTAGTGGCTGTAAAATGAGAAGAATACTCATTACAGGTGCAAAACATTCAGTCAAGTCATATGAATGGTTATCTGAATATGTTGACTATATTCTGAAACAATGCATGGAAAATGAATTTTTAAGAGATAACACACTACATATTATCTATGATAGCTGTAATAATTGTGAAAACCAGACAAATTTAGATGAATGGAGGATTATGTGTGTGAAAAGGCTGTTGGGATTCCAATACAAGTTATTAAATAATGTATCTGGAAGAAATGTAAAAGCATCCAAAAGTGCAAAGAAGAATATGGATGCACTTGAAAATTCTGCATTTGTCACAGAAATTATCAGACAATGTTCTATCACAACAAGCAATAACACAAATATTATGGTTTAAACATATAGATAAGAAGGGGGGGATTCTCATGCAATCCTACAAAATGAGAAAATCATCTGAGACTGTCCTTTTTCCAATTGAGAATGAATTAAAATTGTTAAGACAAGAGAATGACAAAAGTTGGACAACATTAATGTCAAAAATATTGGCTGTTGTATTTAGTGGAATTGGAACAACCCTTTTATGCCAGGAAAGCTTACTTCCTGCATTAGTAACATATATTTGTGATGACATAATGAAAAAGAAATTCCCATTTCCATTAGTTTATATTTTACAACTTTTGATAGCTATTGGTATATTTTTACTCTTGACATATTTATTTACCAAATTTATAAACTGGAAAAGCAATTCAAAGGACAATAAAAGGACTGATTTAGAGAGGGAAAACTTAGCTGAATACTTCCATAAGGTTATTCTTAACAACATCATCACTGGAAAAAGTTTCACTAAAAAGGCAGAAGGAAAGATGAGGGACTTTCAGAATTATATAAGTCAGGAAACTAATGGTGAAAGAACCAAGCAAAAGATTAATGAATTTAAAGGTGAATTTTGCCTATATCTGTCAGAGGCACTCTATTATTTTACAACTGCTGAGAAACAAATGATGGAGAAAAAAATTATTGAAATTGGACAAAGAGAAAAATACATGGAATACCTTGGGGAAGTTGGTGTCTTAACACTGGCAGAATCACTTCTTATGTTTGAAAGGTCTATTGGGCAACTAAAACAGCTTTTCATTGAAGTCAAAACAATGGACAAATCCATTTGGGGGAAAGATAAAATTGAATTGCTAAGCATTGATAGATGCTTGAATAAAATTACAGATATAAATAGAAGCATCCTGCAATGGCATGTAGAGTTGGCTAACACAATGAGCCAATTTGATCCCCAAAATGGTTCTGATTAAAAATACTGAAGAGGTAAACACTTATAGCCACAAAGGTTGTAGGGTTTTTGAAAACCTGTGAAGTTAGGAACAGAATTACTCCTACCATTTTATGTTGGAGGAAATGCCTATAGATTATGTATGCCTAGAGGTGATGACATACTGACTAACCACATCAGGGATGTTAGAAATGTTCACAAAGAATTACATGGTGGCTACACTGTCTACAAGGAATAATCACTGTACCAAATATATGAAGTAGTCTGAAAAGCAGTCCTTAGCTGAAAAGCTGAGGGCTGTTTTTCAGTGTTTATGGATAATGTTGAAATGGTAATAAATATAAAAATATTG
>CATJJD010000436.1 GCA_949740385.1 uncultured Lachnospiraceae bacterium | reverse complement strand
CACTCTTTCCCTACACGACGCTCTTCCGATCTTCGAGACACCAGGAGAAAAAGCTTCCGATCACCGGCTTATCGGCCCCCCACACCAGCACCTTTCTGGCAAACAGGTAGATAATCGGAACCGGAAGCATATTGCCGACGATACAGATCACGTAGGACTGCACAATGGGAAGATGCAGCCCCTGGGAGATGGGAATGGCCCCCCGCAGCTCAATCAGCGGAACCATCGACACAAGAAATATCAGCAAATAATTTTTAATCATACCACAGGGCCCTCTCTTTTCAGATAATCGCGGACAAAGTTTACAAGCGCCTGCATCTGCTCGTCGGTTCCGACGGTGATGCGCAGATAGTCGTTGATGCGTGCCGGCTCTTTAAAATGCCGCACGTAGATACCGGCCTTGCGAAGCGCCGCAAACAGCGCGGGCCCGGACACCTTCGGGTGCCTGGCAAAAATGAAGTTGGCTTTCGAATCCCCGAACTCAAATCCAAGCGTAGCCAGCTCCTTTTTCGTGTTTTCTCTCGTCCTTATAATCTTTCCCACCGTCTCCTCAAAATATGCCCGGTCACGGATCGCCGCAACCCCCAGCGCAATGGTAATCCGGTCCATCGTGTAGGAGTTGAAGGAGTACTTGACGTCGTTCAGATACCGGATCGCCTTTTTGCTCCCGATGGCATAGCCGATGCGCGACCCCGCCATGGACCGGGACTTGGAAAACGTCTGCACGACTATGACGTTTTTGTACCGCTCCACAAGGGGCAGCGCGCTTACGCCCCCAAAGTCAATATATGCCTCATCCACCACCACTATGACATCCGGGTTTGCCGCCGCAACCGCCTCCACATCGGAGAGCGGCAGAAGCTCCCCCGTGGGCGCATTGGGGTTCGGAAAGACAATGCCGCCGTTTACCGTCTCATAGTCCCGCGCACAGAGCCGAAAATTCCCGTCCAGGGGAATCTGCCGAAACGGTATCCGAAGCATCCGTGCCCACACGTCGTAAAACGAGTAGGTGATGTCGGGAAACAGAATCGGTTTATCGGAATTGAAAAACGTCATAAAAATCATGGCCAGAACATCGTCCGACCCGACTCCCACAAACACCTGCTCATCCGGGACTCCGTAAAAGGAACCGATCTCGTGCACCAGCTCCGATACAAGGGGGTCCGGGTACAGGCGCAGCAGCTCTGCGTCCGCCATGCCAAGCGCCGCCGCCACCCCCGGGGCCGGCGGGTACGGGTTCTCATTCGTATTCAGTTTGATTATATGCTCCTGCTTCGGCTGTTCCCCCGGCGTATAGGGAACGACACGCCGCACATGCTCTTCCCAGCGTTCCATTTCTGCTCTTCCTCCTTATCACAGCAATCACAATGGATACTCTACCTCATTTTGCCGGAAATGTAAACCGAATGTAAACCGAACATGTAAAGTTTCCCTTTTTCGACCCTTTTTTGCCGGAAATTCTATGCAAAAATACGGGATTGTATTTTCCGGATAAAGTGGTAATATAGTCCAATATCAATTTTCGGAGGAAACGATCATGAGTACAAAGACTTCAAAGGATATGACGGTCGGCTCGCCGATGGCTCTGATTTTAGGCTTTGCGGTGCCGCTTCTTATGGGAATCCTTTTTCAGCAGGTATACAGTCTGGTGGACACGATCATCGTCGGCCACTATCTGGGGGTGGACGCCCTGGCGGCGGTGGGCGCCACCGGAAGCATCTGCTTTCTGATCGTGGGCTTCTGCCTCGGCGTCTGCAGCGGCTTCGCCCTGCCGGTGGCCCAGCGCTTCGGCGCAAAGGACTACGACGGACTGCGCAAGTACGTGGGCAACTCCGCCGTTCTCGCCATTATGATCGGTACGCTGATTACGGTGCTCACGCTGATTTTCTGCCGGCCCATCCTGGTTGTGATGGATACGCCTGCGGATATTATGGAGCTGTCCTACGAGTATATTATCGTCATTTTTGCCGGGATACCGGCCACCATGCTCTACAATATACTCTCCAGCTACCAGCGCTCCCTGGGGGACTCCGTGACCCCGGTCATATTCCTTATCATCTCCGCGGTGCTAAACATCGGACTTGACCTTCTGTTTATCGTCACATTCCGCTGGGGCGTGTTCGGGGCGGCCTTTGCCACCATCCTCTCCCAGCTTGTGGCGGGCGTGCTCTGCCTTGTGCTGGTCATCTTCAAATTCGACCTGCTGCACCCTAAGAGGGAGGACTGGAAGCTGGATCGGGCCTACGTCAAAAATCTTTTGTT
>CATJJD010000435.1 GCA_949740385.1 uncultured Lachnospiraceae bacterium | reverse complement strand
ATTCTGTATTCAACACCGCCGATCACGCTTGTATCTGCAATCGAATATGTAAAGAAAAGAGACGGAGCACGAACCTATCTGCTGTTAAAAGATATATTTCCGCAGAATGCCGTGGATATTGGCATGATGAGCAAAGACGGAATACAGGGAATTCTTTACCGGTATTTTCGGAAGAAAGAAAAGAGACTCTATCGTATTTCAGTTCGCATCGGCTGTATGTCAGAAGCAAACGTGAAGTATGTGCTTAAGCATAATCCGGAAATCAGCAGAGATAAGGTCGAAATCTGCCCGAACAGTGTAGAGCCGGTGGATAAGAGCATATCAGCAGAAGAAAGGGAACAGATCAGGAAGAAATATCATATTCCCCTTGACCGGACCGTATTTATCTACGGTGGAAATCTTGGAAAACCGCAGGGCATACCCTTTATGCTGAAGTGCCTCCATTCGCAGAGAAAGAATGATCGGGTGTTCTTTTTGATTGTGGGAAGCGGGACCGAGTACGGGAAAATAGAGAGGTATATTGAAAAGTACAGACCGGAAAATGTGAGACTGCATCAATGGCTGCCGAAGGAGGATTACGATAAGGTGGTGGCGGCGTGTGATGTGGGGATGATCTTTCTGGATCATCGGTTTACGATACCGAATTTTCCGAGCCGGCTGCTTACTTATATGAGTGCTGGGATTCCGGTGCTGGCGGTTACCGATCCGAATACGGATGTGGGGAAAGTGATTGTGGATGGCGGGTTTGGGTGGTGGTGTGAGAGTGATGATGTGAATAGTTTTTGCATGTTAGTTGAAAAAACAGTGAAGCATGAACTAGGTGAGAAAAGTTTAAATTCATTCCGGTATTTACTGGAGAATTATACTGCTGAAAAGACTTATTCAGATATTTTCAGTGTTGGAGAGTTTTAATGCCGTTTTTTTCAGTTATTGTTCCGGTCTATAATGTGGAAAAATATATAGAAAAGTGTTTGAAGAGCATACACAATCAGACATTTTCTGATTATGAAGTAATAATTATTAATGATGGGACAAAAGACAGATCATGTGAGATTATTAAGGCGCGATGTCTGTATGATTGTCGCTTTCAGATTTTTGATAAATCCAATGGAGGCTTATCATCTGCAAGAAATGAGGGGCTGAAGCACGCAACTGGAAAATACATAATTTTCGTTGATTCGGATGACTGGATTGAACCAGATTATTTTCTGAAAATAAGTCTGCAGATAAAAGAAGATATTGATATTATGGTATGCAAATATCAGCTTGATGATACTGTAATTGGAGCAAGATATATTCCGTATGAAAGTGAACATATAAATTTAGTTTATGCTGGCGAAAAAAAGGAAAAGCAAATCGTTGAAAAACATTTGGTTGCGTATCCGCGTAAAGGCTATGAAATGAAAGACACTCTTATGCCGGTATGGAAAAATGTGTATCGGAGAAAATTTCTGCAGGAAACGGAACTGACATTTGTATCCGAGAGAGAGGTAATGGCCGAAGATTATGTGTTTAATGTATTTGCTTATTATTATGCGAAGAATGTACAGGTAACTGATATTGCAGGGTATGTTCATGTCATCGTGCCGGGTACATTAAGTCGAAGCTATCGATTCAATGCAGTTGAAATGACAATCTGCAAACATGAGCGGGTAAGAGACTTTATTGACAAACATGAATTTGTTGACAGACATTCAATTGAACAGGCCGAACTGTTCAATTTTGCTTCATCTTTTGCCGGAGATATTCGAAGCTTTTGTGTGAGTCGGGAAAAGGGGAAAGTAAAATGTATCAGAGCGTGGTATCGCATGCCAGAGCTGAAAGAGATTTTTATGGTCCGTACAGACTTTAATTTACAGAGGCCATTATATTTTTGTACGAAAGTAATGTTATGCAGATCGCCGCTAATATGCCTTATTGCTTTTAATAT
>CATJJD010000434.1 GCA_949740385.1 uncultured Lachnospiraceae bacterium | reverse complement strand
ATACCAGGGTATTAAGCAAATTGTAAGGCGAAAACGGGCTGTGAACAACACAGGCCCCTGCAATATTTATTTTGCGATTTTCTCCATTACAACCACACTTAACATAAAAATCCTCCTGAAACTTTTTGTACATTATACCGCGGCTCCTGCCTTCGGTCACCCCCCAAAATAAATTTTCTTCAAAATGACCGGCTATCCGGTTACTATTCAAATTTTATACCAGCAAAATCAATTTCAAAATCTTCATAGATTCCGGCTTTCACCCTGTCTGAAAAAGAATATTCTTCATAAGTATCATGTTCAAAATTGTATACCATAATCAACCGTTTCATCGGATCAACGATCCAATACTCCCTGACTTCTGCCGTCCTGTACCGGAACAGCTTCTTATTGTAATCCATTGAACGGCTGGAAAGCGAAACAATTTCAATAATCCAATCCGGCGCGCCCTTGCATCCCTCGTCTGTAAGTTTATTTTTGTCACAGATTACAGAAATATCAGGCTCAAGATAAATTTCGTTGTCAGCATTTAAGAATACTGCAAATGGCGCCGGAAAAATTTCACATTCTCCGTTTTTCCGTTTAATATAATCCTGGATCAGATAAGTAAACTCTGTTACCAGTCTCTGATGCTTTGTGCTTGGTGTTGCCATCATATATAATTCACCATCAATCAGCTCTGCCCTTTGTCCGTCCGGCAAATTATAAATATCATCGATTGAATAATCGTGTATTGGTTTTACTGCTGCACTCATTCGATCACCTTCCTTTGCCTCATTATATATTGTGCAAATTACAATTGCAAGTTATTTCCGCACACGCAGTCCCATTTTCAAATCAGTCAGGCGCACCGCCCTGCCCCGCGCCGGAAAATCCCGGCGCGAAGCAAAACAATAAACGGCTCCTACTCCTTCTCATGCAAAAGCTCCAGCGGCTTTGCCCCCGTCACAGCAAGGCAGCCCACCGCCGTCCCCAGAAGGCTTCCGAGCAGATACATTCCCGCTGCAAGCCCAAGATCCCCGGCACTCTTTGCGCCCGCGAAAAGAAATGCGGCCAGAAGTCCGGCGCAGACGCCCAAAAGGCTGATCAATACGAGCTCCAGCGCCAGCACAAGACGCACCGGGGCAGCTCCCACGCCAAGCACCCGAAGAATCGAGGCCTCTCTCCTTCTCTGAAACAGCAGCAGCACGGAAAGCCCCGCGGCGATGAAACATACCGCCCCGCAGGCGATCGGGTAAAACAGCCTCATAAGCCGGATATTTTTCTCCAGCGGCTCCGCCACCTGCCGCAGCTCGCTGTCCCAGAGAACAAAGGAGAGAGCCACCCGCCCGGCCTCCCTTCTCGACACCACCTGCTCCGCAAAGGTGCGAAGCTCGTCCAGCTCGCGGTTTTTTGCCGGATCAATCTCGAAATTGACCGTGACATAGTTCACTGTCAATTCCAGCGCACTCTGGAGCGCGGCCGGGACAAGCACCATATCTCCCGGAAAGCCGAACAGCGGATCCTCATAGAAGCCCGCAGCCACGGCCGTCACCGTCACATGCTCGATGCGGTCGGAAATTTTCAGCCGGTCCCCGGCCTTCACACCCCATTTGTCCCACAGCTTTTTCGGCAGAATAACGCCCATCTCTGCCGAGAGCTGACCGTCCTCCGTCAGGGTACACGTCTCGGAAAAAAGCCCGCCGTCGTAACCGTCGCCGTAGTGAATTTCCGGAGGAACCTCCCATTCTCTTGCCAGAAACTGTTCCATATCGCCGATCCCGAGAAAGGACATCTTCTTCATCCCGGTATTTTTGTCCACCATGCCGATGCGGTTGGTGGATCCCGCCTCCGTATAGACCGATTTTACAAAGCCGGTGTCCATGATCGCCGCCACGGTGGACGGATAAATGTAAGCCCCCGCGTCCTCGGCATACACGGTGTAGACTCTGGATTCCTTTTTCGTAATGCTGGCGTGGACCACCGTATCCAGACAGAAATCCGCAAGCCTTTTCTCGCTGTTTTGTATGGACTGGCCAAGCCAGCTTAAGGCGGCGGCAAATACCGCAGCCGTCAGAAACGCGAGGACGGTCCGCAGCCGAATTCGCAGGTGATGCAGCAGAAAGCCTCCCATGGCAGAAAACGGCGACGGGCGCTCCTTTGCAGACACCGAAGGAAGCAGCTTTGCGTCAAACGAAACCGCAGGCACCGCAGCCGAATCGGCAGTCTTTTGCCCCTTTCTCTTCCTCCTCTGACTGTGCCCCGCACTCTGGTGCAGAATCGCAAGAACCGGAAGGCCCGCATAGAAAAAGCTGCCCGCCAGCGCCAGAAAAGCCAGCGCCAGAATCATCGACAGTCCAATGGCAAAAAACCAGCCCGCCGAAAGCTCTGCCCCATCCGCAGACCGGATGGCCGCAAGGGTTTTTCGCACCGTTTTTAACCCGTAATACCAGCCGGCACCGCTGCCTGCGGCCATGGCGAAAACGCCGAAGGCAATCAGCGGCTGGCACGAGAATGCGGCCACCGTTTTCGCGGGAACGCCAAGGGCCCGGGCGATGGCAATCTCTTTTCTGCGCTGCCAGGTGTACAGAAAGCACACAAAAATCAGCGCAAGTACAAGCACCGCCGAAAAAATAATCAGATTGAACCCTGCCCCCCGGGCGATCTGTTTTGCGGACTGAAAGTAGCTCTCCCAGTTATTCTCCACAAACGTAAAATTTACGCCGTAAGCTTTCGCATCCTGCATAAACGCATCCTGACACTTCGGAGACTGCAGCACAAAGCTGACAGAATCCGCGTGCAGGGGCGCATCCTTCCGGTAGTGCGAGGGCACAATGCTTTCCGGGATGTAGAAAAAATGGCCGTCCGACGATCGGGAAAAGTTTCCCGCATTTTCCCCGTAATACATGCTGTAAATCCCGACGATTTCAAGCTCCAGCTCTGTCTTCTCACAGCTCCTCCAGGCGTCCTGATCCGACTCTGCCACATACCCTGTCCCGCGGTCCGAAGCCCAGTTCTCCAGCGTCACCCGAAGCGTATCTCCGGTCTGCAGCTCTCTCGCTGCGGCAAAGCCCTTCTCGATCACGCATACCGGCCGCTTCTCCTTCTGATCCGTACTGTTCAGCCAGCGCCCGTCCTCCAGATGCAGCGTTTTTGTCGCATCCTGTACGGCCGGAAGGGCCCCCATGTCCACCGTTGTAATAGCGCACATCCCATGCAGATTTCGCTCAAACACCTCCAGGTCTGTCTGATCCAGATACGGATTTTCCCTGGCGTCCCCCTCGGCTTCCACAAACCAGACGTTTTCATCCAGCGGGAGCAGATCAAAGAGCAGTACATTCCCCTTGCTGGAATTGCCCACCGGCGGATAACTGCAGCGGATCAGATACGTCTTTCCCTCCTCCATAACCGGGTCCGATGTGCCGCCGGCCTGTCGCGACGAAAGGTAGCACACGATTTTGTTTTGCGGCTTAAGGTAATCCGGGTAACCGTAGACTTCCTGCTCCACCTTAAAGCCGTAGCGGAAATTTCCGGGCGTTGTGGTTTTCTTCACATCCACCAGCTTCGCCCAGGCCATAATCTCGTTGATGCGAATACTGTTTTCTTCGGACGAGGCAAACTGTGTCGTCCAGCCGTCTGTATCCGCGTTGTACATATCCTTTAAGACGGCGGATGTGTATTTTCCGGTGTCCACGCTCTCCACCCAGGGACTGTTCTCAAGAAACTCCACCGCTTTTTTCAGTTCGGAATCATCATTTTCGCCGTCCCCGTCAACCTCCGGCATTCCGATGGGGCGGTACTGCTCTGCGATACGCGAAAGCTCCTGATTCACGGCCAGATATTCCAGCGCCCGCAGCATAAATCCGAAGGAGGCCGCGGTAAGCAGTGCCAGAAACAGAAGCAGGCTCCCCTTTCTCCTTACAACCGATTTCCAGAATACATTTTTTCCCATAGCCTACGCCCCCTGCTTTAAAAGCTTTCCGTCGGACATCTGCCACACCGCATCGGAAAGTTCGGCAATCTCGGTATCGTGGGTCACGACAATCACGCAGTAGCCCAGCTCGTGGGCCAGCCGCATAAAAATTGAGATGATGTTCTTTGTGTTCTCGCCGTCCAGATTGCCGGTTGGCTCGTCCGCCAGAAGAATTTTCGCGCCGCTGGCAAGGCTTCTTGCGATGGCCACCCGCTGCTGCTCCCCGCCGGACAAATGGGACGGGAAACGTCTGCTCTTCTCTCTCGCGATGCCCACAAGCTCCAGATAGCGCAGGGCATGCTCCTTCGCCTCCTTTTTCGGCACGCCGTTTAGCTCCATGGGAAAAGTCACATTTTCCAGCACCGTGAGCATCGGAAACAGCTGAAAGGACTGAAAGATAACCGAAACCTCCCGCCGCCGCCACAGATCCCGGTCCATGCTCAGCACATTTTTGCCGTCCAGGTCAATCGCTCCCGCCCCCGGCTCGTCCAGCCCCGCAAGAATGGACAGAAGCGTCGTCTTGCCGGAGCCCGAAGGGCCGATGATCGCCGCCATCTCCCCCTCCTCAAACTGGCAGCTCACATCCTTTAAAACGTCCGCGTCCGCCTTTTTATACCTGTAAGAAATATGCTCCAATGTTAATTTTGCCATGTCAGTCCTCCTGTTTTCAATTCCCTTTTGCTCAAAAAACACTTTATAAACTTTTTGCTTCTCATCGATTATTTTAAATGCAATATTCAGCCGATGCAAGAAATCTCAGAAAAATACACACAATTTTCACATTTTGTGCTTCAACTTTCCCATGTCCTGTGCGCACAAAAAAGCTGCCACCGCGGCAATTAACCGCCAGTGACAGCTTTTTTACTTTTATGGAAAAACTTTTCGTCTACATGTACATCTCATCCTCCGAGCGGAAATTTAACACATCCTCGTTCAGCTTCACGCCGAAGGCGTCGCCGATTGCCCGCAGATTCTCGTCGGTGATCACCTGCGTCAGCTTTCTTCCGCCGTTTGCGCTCATGGCGATGGACGCGATCTGCGCCGCCTTCTCGATGGTGTGCATCAGGCCGAATGCCGTGTCGAAATCCGGCCCCGACACGAACAGCCCGTGAAACGCCCAGATCGCGGCATCGTACTTCTCCATCTCCCCGCAGGTCGCCTTTGCGATGTCGGCGCCGCCCGGAATCATCCAGGGAACAACGCCCACGCCGCCCGGAAATACCACGCAGCACTCGGTTGCGCTCTTCCAGAGCATGCGGGTGAAAATCTCCGCCTTAAGAGGGAGCACGTAGGTGAGAGCGATCACGTAAGGCGTGTGGGCGTGATAGATCACACGGTTCTCCCCGTCTGTGACACGCTTTCTCACGGAGTGATTCATAAAGTGCGTCGGGAACTCGCTGGTCGGCCTGCCGCCGTTCTCTAAGCCCCACACGATGCGGTAGCAGTCCCCGGCTTCGCTGATCTCCACGATACAGATGTTATTCTGCGGCTCCATGCTGACATTCTGTAAAAATTTTCCGCTGCCGGTGGAGATAAAGTATTCTCCTTTCAGATTGTCCGCCTTAACGCCCATCGGAACCCACTCTCCCGGCTCCTTCTTAAAATACGGGCGGCACTCCGCCACCTCCTCCCCGCGCATGCGGTAGGTCAGATTGCCGCCGTTTCT
>CATJJD010000433.1 GCA_949740385.1 uncultured Lachnospiraceae bacterium | reverse complement strand
GCTTATACATCCGCTGTTACGCTGTGCGCACAGCCGGTTGGACAGATGGTATATGGATTTTTGTTTGACAGGTTCCAGGGGATTGTGTATCTTGTATTGATTCCTTCTGGGATTGTGGTATGCGTGATCGGGCTGCTTGCCGCGGGCTTTTTAAAGAAATTGAAATCATTCCAATAGATGAAGGATATTTGCTTGAAGTTCTTCCTTAAAATGTATATAATAATGACAATTGGGTTAAAAAATAACGCCTGTTTTCCCCAGGGAAATGCCGGATAGTATTGCATAATGCGGAATAATTATACGGGATTTCATATATACACTGCAAATCCGGTCCTGAAATACAGGTATTTTCCACGAAACCGGCAGGAAAAACAGGTTATGAAAAATTATGAAATATATACAAAACCGAAAGGAAACCTATGAGAAAACCAGCCTTAAATGATGAAATTTTACTAAAAATCGAGAAGCCTGCCCGCTACATCGGGAATGAGGTCAACAGCGTCATGAAAGACCCTTCTAAAGTGGACATCCGCTTCGCCATGTGTTTTCCGGACGTGTACGAGATCGGCATGTCACATCTTGGTATACAGATTCTATACGATCTGTTCAACCGCAGAGCGGACACCTGGTGCGAGCGGGTCTATTCTCCCTGGCCGGATCTGCACCGGATTATGAAGGAGCAGCAGATTCCTCTCTTTGGACTGGAATCCCAGGAGCCTGTCCGCCGGTTCGATTTTGTCGGCATCACCCTGCAGTATGAAATGTGCTACACCAACGTGCTGCAGATACTGGATCTGGCACAGATTCCGCTTCTCGCGAAGGAGCGGGGAGAGGACATGCCCATCGTGATCGGCGGCGGCCCGTGCACTTACAATCCGGAGCCCATCGCTGCGTTTTTTGACTGCTTCTACATCGGAGAGGGAGAGTTAGCCTACGATGCGCTCCTTGATCTTCGGATCGCGGCAAAAAAAGAGGGCCTTTCCAGGGCGGCGTTCCTGCGGGAGGCGGCAAAGATCGAGGGCATCTATGTGCCGTCCCTCTACGAGGTCGCATACCGGTCAGACGGCACCGTCGCTGCGTTTACTCCGGTCTTTGAGGACATTCCGGCCCGGGTGAAAAAGCGGGCGGTGGCGGACCTGACCGACGCCGTCTATCCGCAGAAGCCAGTCGTGCCGTTTTTAAAGGTGACGCAGGACCGGGCCGTGCTGGAGATTCAAAGAGGCTGCATCCGGGGCTGCCGCTTTTGTCAGGCCGGCATGATTTACCGCCCCAACCGGGAGAAGGACATAAACCGCTTAAAGGAGCTTGCAGTTCAGATACTGGACGCCACCGGGTACGATGAAATCTCCCTGAGCTCCTTAAGCTCCTCGGACTATTCCGGGCTTTCGCAGCTTCTGGACTTTCTGCTGGAAGAGTGCAGGAGGCGGCGGATCAATATATCTCTCCCGTCCCTGCGGATCGACGCCTTTTCCCTGGACATCATGCAGAAGGTGCAGGATGTGAAAAAGAGCAGCCTCACCTTTGCGCCGGAGGCCGGAACCCAGCGCCTGCGGGATGTGATCAACAAGGGGCTCACCGAGGAGGACATTCTGGGAGGAGCCAGGGAGGCGTTTCTCGGCGGCTGGAACCGGGTGAAGCTCTACTTTATGCTGGGACTTCCCACTGAGGAGGAGGCGGACATCCGGGCGATTCCGGAGCTGGCAGACGACATCGCCGCCCTCTACTACGAGACGGTGCCAAAGGAACAGCGAAGCGGGAAATGCCAGGTGACGGTCAGCACGTCCTTCTTTGTGCCAAAGCCCTTCACGCCCTTTCAGTGGGCGGAAATGTTCGGCGAGGACGAGTACAAAAAGAGGGCCCGCGCGGTGAACGAGCATGTGAGAGAGCAGTTAAACCGCAAAAGCATCCGCTACATCTGGCACGAGCCGGACATGACGGTGCTTGAGGGGGCGCTGGCCCGGGGAGACCGCAGGCTCTCGGACGTTATTCTGTATGTGTACCGCCACGGCGGCTTCTTTGACGCCTGGTCCGAGTACTTTGCCTGCGGGCTGTGGCTTGAAGCCTTTCGTGTCTGCGGCATCAGCATGGATTTCTACACAAAGCGGCAGAGAGCTGCGGACGAGATATTCCCCTGGGATTTTATCGACTGCGGCGTGACGAAGGAATTTCTGCTGCGGGAGTGGATGCGGGCGAAGGAGGGCGCGGTTACGCCAAACTGCAGAGAGCGCTGCCAGGGCTGCGGCGCACGGCAATTTGAGGGAGGTGTCTGTTTTGAAGATCAGAATTAAATTCCGCAAGTGGGGCGTCATGAAATTCGTGGGCCATCTGGACATAATGCGGTATTTTCAGAAAGCGGTGCGCAGAGCGCACATCGACATCCGCTATACGGAGGGCTTTTCCCCTCACCCGGTCATGTCGTTCGCCGCGCCTCTTGGCGTAGGCGCCACCGGAGACGGAGAGTACATGGATATCGAGGTGAACAGCTGTCCTTCGTCCGCCGATCTGACCGCAGCCTTGAACGCTGTGATGGTGGATGGTGTGAGTATTGTATCCTCTGTGCTTCTGCCGGATCACTCACCGTCGGCCATGGCCGCCGTAGCCGCGGCGGACTACACCGTAAGCTTTCGAAACGACGGCGGGAACCCGTATGAGGCCGGCCGGTGGCAGGAGCTTATTGAGCAGGAGTTCTACTCCTGCAGCCGCTTTACCATTATAAAAAAGACAAAGAAGAGTGAGAGAGAGCTGGACCTGAAGCCGCTTGTCTACCGCTTTTTTGCCGAAGAGGACGCCCCCGGCAAAACCGCGTTTCACCTTACGGTGTCCACCGGAAGCACCGACAACATTAAGCCGGAGGCTGTGCTGGAGGCTCTCTTTGCGCGATGCAGTGTACCCTTTGATCCCATGAACCTTCAGATTCATCGAAAAGAGGTTTACACAAGGGATGAGGGCGGCAGGTTTATTCCGCTGGAGGCAATGGGGGTTCCCTTTGCGGAGGCGATTCTTACGGAAGGCGGAAAGCATCCATGCGCCTTGTAATTACCGAAATCGAATACCGGAATGAGCGCTTTGTCGTCTACATCGGCCTCGACGAGAGACGAAAAATCGACGCGTTTCAGATTTTTGAGCCGAAAGAGCACTCAATGCTCGGAGACATCTGCGCGGGCTATGTGGAAAAAATCGCACCCAATGTGAATGCCGCCTTTGTGCGTCTGGCGGGCGGACAGAAGGGGTATCTGCCGCTCACGGGAGAAAACCGCCCGGTTTTTGTCAGGAAGCAGTCCAGGACAAAGCCGCTGTGCGAGGGGGATGTGATTCTTGTTCAGGTGACAAAGGATGCGGTCAAAACGAAGGACGCGGTTGTCAGCACAAAGCTGACCATCCACGGGACTTTTTGTTTTCTGACCACCGAAAACACCGGACTTCGCGTCTCGAAGAAGCTGGACCGGCAGAGGGCCGAACCGCTCCTTGCGCTTCTTGCCGCACAGTGTGCGGACCACGACGAAAAGGGCTACGGCATGGTGCTGCGCACAAACGCCGCAGACCAGACGCAAGAGGCTTTGCTTGCGGACATCGCCGAGACGTTAAAAAATTACGAAGCGCTCTGTGAGAGCGCCCCCCACCGGACCCAGGGGGAGGTTGTCTTTTCCGGCGCGCCGGGGTATGTGGCCCGGTTAAAGAGCGAGGAGCTTCGGCAGATCGACGGCATCTGCACCGACCGGCCCGCGCTGTATGAGACAATCGCGCAGGCTATGCCGCACCTTTTGGACCGCGGCCTTCTCACCCTCTACCGGGACGAATCGGTGAGCCTTGAGGCGCTCTACGGCATCCGCAGCAGCCTGGATAAGCTCCTTTCAAAAAGGGTGTGGCTTGGCTCCGGTGCAAATATTATTATCGAGACGCTGGAGACGCTGACCGTCATCGACGTAAACAGCGGCAAAAACGTTTCCGGAAAGCCCGACGCCCTCTTTTCCGTCAACCTGGAGGCCGCCGCGGAGATCGCAAGGCAGATCCGGCTCCGCAACATTTCGGGAATGATCGTCATCGACTTTATCAGCATGCACGCAAAAGAGAAGGAGCGGGCTCTTGTTTCCTGTCTGAAGCGGGAGCTGAAAAGGGACTGGGTGCCGGTGAATTTTGTGGACATTACCGGCCTTGGACTTGTGGAGCTGACAAGAAAAAAAGTCTACCGGTCGCTGGGGGAAATTTTGCGAAAATAGTTGACGCATGTCCCCTCTTATGCTATTATATACCAGTATGCCGCACAGTGAGGTAAAAGTCTGACAGCAGGGCCGTCAGCACCGCAGCTGGCGAGTAATGATAAATAGGAGGTGCCATATGTACGCAGTTATAGCAACAGGTGGTAAGCAGTACAAAGTGTCCGAGGGCGATATCATTACCATTGAGAAGCTTGGAGCAGAGACCGGTGAGAAGGTTGTATTTGATCAGGTGCTTGCCGTTTCAGGCGACGGTATGAAGATCGGCGCGCCGACCGTTTCCGGTGCAACCGTTGAGGCTTCCGTTGTGGCGGAGGGCCGCGGGAAGAAGATCATCGTCTACAAGTACAAGAGCAAGACCGGCTATCACAAGAAGAACGGTCACAGGCAGGCGTTCACAAAGGTTAAGATCGAAAAGATTAACGGCTGAATGACAGGAATTGTTATATGATAACAATAACGATTTTCCAGAATCAGGGCCGGGTGGCGGGTTTTCGCTGCAGCGGCCACTCCGGATATGCGGATGCGGGAGCTGACATCGTCTGCGCGGGCGTCTCGGCGCTTGTGATCAACGCGGTCAATTCCGTCGAGGCATTTACGTCCGCTGTCTTTCGTCTGGACACCGACGAGAAGAGCGGACTGATCGACTTTAGGCTGGAGCAGGAGGCGGGGCGTGATACGGCGCTTCTTCTGGACTCCATGATTCTGGGCTTGCAGGGAATACAAAGAGACTATGGGAATGAGTACGTCATTCTCGATTACAGGGAGGTGTAGGGCATGCTGAATTTGAACCTTCAGTTTTTCGCACATAAAAAGGGAGTTGGTTCTACAAAGAACGGACGCGATTCCGAGTCCAAGAGACTCGGCGCAAAGAGAGCGGACGGACAGTTTGTGAAGGCCGGCAATATTCTTTACCGTCAGCGCGGCACGAGGATTCACCCTGGGGTGAACGTCGGCATCGGCAGAGACGACACGCTGTTCGCCATGGTTGACGGCGTACTGCGATTCGAGAGAGTCGGCAGAGAGAGGAAGCAGGCTTCCGTTTATCCGGTAAGCGAGTAAGATTGAGGTAGACCCGACTGATGATAGCCGGGTCTATTTTTCTTTTCATTTTGAGCAGAAACAGGAGTATGTATGTTTGCAGATCGCGCAAAAATCATTATTAAATCCGGAAAAGGAGGGGACGGGCACGTCTCCTTCCGCCGTGAAAAGTGTGTGCCGGACGGCGGCCCCGACGGCGGAGACGGCGGGAAGGGCGGAGACATCATCTTTGAGGTGGACCCAGGCCTGAACACCCTCACCGATTACCGGCACCGCCGCAGATACGCGGCAGAGCCCGGGCAGGACGGCGGAAAGCGAAACTGCCACGGCAAAAACGGGGCAGATCTTGTTCTTAAGGTTCCGGAGGGCACCGTTATAAAGGACGCGGCTTCGCTTAAAGTCATCGCGGACATGTCGGGGGAAAACCGGCGGACGGCGGTGCTGCGGGGCGGAAAAGGCGGGCTTGGGAACCAGCACTTTGCCACCTCGACGATGCAGGCGCCAAAGTACGCGCAGCCCGGGCAGGAGGCCATCGAGCTGGAGGTGTGTCTGGAGTTAAAGGTCATTGCGGACGTGGGGCTTGTGGGCTTTCCGAACGTGGGCAAATCCACGCTGCTCTCCCGGGTGACCAACGCCAGGCCAAAGATCGCCAACTACCACTTCACAACGCTGCAGCCGAACCTTGGCGTGGTGGATCTGGAGGACGGGACAGGCTTTGTGATTGCGGACATTCCGGGGCTGATCGAGGGCGCTTCGGAGGGCGTGGGACTCGGACACGAATTTCTGCGCCATATCGAGCGCACGAAGGTGATTATCCACATGGTGGACGCCGCCGGAACCGAAGGACGCGACCCCATCGCGGATATTCTGGCCATCAACCGGGAACTTCGCGCCTACAATCCCGCACTTTTAGACAAGCCCCAGGTGATCGCTGCCAACAAGATCGACGCCATATGCGGGGATGAGAACGATATTATCGCGGCGCTGCGGGCGGAATTTGAAACCCAAAAACCGGAAGAGGAGCGCATTCTCGTGTATCCGGTCTCCGCGGTGAGCGGCAGAGGCTTAAGAGAACTGCTGTTCTATGTGAAGGAGCTTCTGGCGAAATGCCCGAAGGCGGTTACGGTCTACGAGTCGGAGTACGATCCGGCCCTTCATTTCCACAGCGACGAGCCCTACACCATCGAGCGGGCCGACGACGGCGCTTTTGTGGTGGAGGGACCAAAGATCGAGAAGATGCTGGGCTACACGAACCTGGACACGGAGAAGGGCTTCGCCTTTTTCCAGCGGTTTCTGCGGGAGCAGGGCATTCTCTCCGAGCTTGAGCGGATGGGCATCGAGGAGGGCGACAGCGTCCGCATGTATTACAACGAATTTGATTATTACAAATAAGAGAGGTATCCGAAATGAACAGTCGACAGAGAGCGTACCTGAGCAGCCTGGCCAACTCCATTGACCCGATCTTCCAGATCGGAAAGGCATCGCTGACGCCGGAGATTATCAGTGCGCTGGATTCCGCCATCGAAAAACGGGAGCTGATCAAGGTGTCCGTGCTCAAAAACTGCGCGGATGATCCCAGGGAGATCGCGTCCATGATCGCGGAGCGCACCCGCTCCCAGGTGGTCAAGGTCATCGGAAAAAAGATGATCTTCTACCGCGAGGCGAAAAAGAACCCGCAGATTAAGCTTCCGGAATAACCGACATGAAGATCGGGATTCTGGGAGGATCGTTTGATCCCATTCACAACGGACATATGCACATGGCAGAAAGCGCCCTTTCCGCTTTCGCCCTGGATCAGGTGTGGCTTGTTCCCGCCGGCCATTCCCCGAACAAGGAGGAGGCCGGTATGACTGCGGCAGATGACAGATTTCGCATGTGCGAGATCGCCGCGGCTTCCTGCGACAGACTGTATGCCAGCCGCATCGAGATCGACGCGCCGGAGAGAAGCTACACGTACCGGACGCTGGAGAAGCTTAACGAGAGCATGCCCGAACATGAATTTTTCTTTATAATGGGCGGAGACTCGCTGGACTATTTTGAGCAGTGGAAGAGGCCGGAGCGCATCTGTGAGCTGGCCGCCGTTCTCGTCATTCCAAGGGATGCCTTCGATACGGAGGCACTGGCCGAAAAAATCCGCCGCATAAGCGGTCTGTTTCGCTGCGACATCCGCATCGTGCCCTGCAGCCGCTTCCCGCTGTCCTCCACGCAGATCCGGAAGAGCCTGCAGAACGGCAGCTTAAGGGACAGCGATTTCCCCCCGGGAGTGGCCGAATATATCAAAGCGAAGCATTTGTATGAATCGCCCCGCAAATTTTAGTAAACGATAATATTTTTTCTGCATAGGATAACAGGAGCAAAAGAGTATGATTGATCTGGCAAAAATTCGTAAGAAGCTGAAAAAACACCTGGACAGAGACCGCTACGAGCACACAAAGGGCGTGATGTACACGGCGGGATGTCTGGCCATGGCCCACGGCGCTTCCACCGAGAAGGCAATGCTGGCGGGGCTTTTGCATGACTGCGCCAAGTGTCTGCCCAACGAGGAAAAATTAAAGCTCTGCAGAAAGCACCGCATCGCGGTCTCGGACGTCGAGCTTGACAATCCAGGACTTTTACACGCGAAAGCCGGCATGGCCCTTGCGGAGGACAAATATCATATTCACAACAAGGAGATTCTTCACGCGATCAAAGTGCACACAACCGGGGAGCCCGGCATGAGCACACTGGACAAAATCATCTACATTGCGGACTACATCGAACCCGGAAGAGATCAGGCGCCGCGTCTGGAAGAGATCCGCAGGCTGGCATTTCAGGATCTCGACCGCTGCATGGCGGAGATTCTGTTCGACGCGCTGAACTATCTGAACGGGCGAAAAGGAACCATCGACCCGACAACAAAGAAAACCTGGGATTACTATGAGCATTTTCGAAAGGAGCAGCCATGAAGACATTGGACATTGTGAAGAGAGCGGTAGCTGCCCTGGAGGACAAAAAGG
>CATJJD010000432.1 GCA_949740385.1 uncultured Lachnospiraceae bacterium | reverse complement strand
TGTCCCAAATGTTCAATGAACTAAGCACTAATCCAACACACTTACAAACTATATCAAATATCTCCATCTTTTTCACCCCTTTCAAAGTTGGGACTCCACTTGGGTTCCCTCTATACACTCCACCAGATGGAACATATAGAGGAAACCCAAATGGCAACTTTTAGGAGGTGGTGCAGTTCTCCTTGATGCTCTTTCTACAATTAGTATATCACAAGAATACATTCTGTCAATATTTGGCATTAAAAACAATTACAATCATCAGTTGACTTCATCTTGTCTGATATGAATACCTCATAATCTTAAGGGAAGATGTTGCCACCCATATGGCATAAGTATTGCTACTTGTTTCTGAAAGCAAATGAGTCTATTGTATGAAATAGAGTAAAAATGATATAATGGAAATGGCAGAGCTAAAAACAATCTCATCTGAAAGGAGTTACTGCAAGCATTTTCCCTCATATTGACAATATAAATCAGGAAAGCTTTTCTTTAGGTTAAAAGACATAGTTTTTCCAGGTATTGTAGGGGGTATGTTATTAATGAAATGGAAAAAAATTGTTATAAGGAAACAAGAGGATGCTATACCAAAAGAAGAAACAGAGGGTGGTATTCTGCCAAAAGAGAATGGAATGATGAAAAAAACAGAAGAGGTTAGCCAGGAAGAACTGGACACACTCAGGGAAGCATGTCTGAAGAAATTGACAGATATTATGAGCAGGTGGGTGAGTGACTACTTCATTGAACAAACCTGTAAGGCAATGCTGGATGACATGCCCAAGGCATTGCATCAGAACATATGGGAATGGATTGAGGACAAGCCAATTTCTGAAGTCATAGTGGGGGATTTGTCTATCAATCAGGTTATGGAGGCTAACAAGATAGACTTCATCAGTGCTACAAAACTGATGATGAAATATATCAGGTGGGGGTGTCTGGACAGTGATAAAACCTTCATCCTGATGTATCAAGCAATTTTGAGATCATAGACATTATAATACTAGAAGAAAATGTATGGAGGACAATTTAAAGAATGCTTAAAACACTTGAAATACATAAGAATGTGACAGGGAAGGACTACTCCTCTCCCCCCTCTTAGCCAGAATTTAAGTCTGAGACTTGTTCTCTAACCCATCAGGGCTGCCACCCCTAGATGGGCTCTTTTTTTGTTTGTATGTATTGAGAGAGAAAAAAGCAAAAGAAAGGGAAGAAGAGGAAGAAGCATACTGATGGAAAGATATAATTACCTAACCAATGAGAAATATTAGTAAACTCAAAATTGATAATGTACCAAAAGCCATAAAAAACAGTATTGTTATGATTGCCATAGCTTGGAATGTTTCTATACTAATAATTCCAAATGCACCTAAAAGAGTAAATGCCAATGCAAAGAAACCTGCAAAAATGCATGTGCATATTACAACAATTCCAAGATGTTTATCAAGATAGTTTTTCATCTTATTCATCCACATAATCATCACCTCTACAAATATTGTCATTTGATACTAAAATGAGATTTTTCTGGAATGCCACAGGAAAAG
>CATJJD010000431.1 GCA_949740385.1 uncultured Lachnospiraceae bacterium | reverse complement strand
CGATTTAGGAAACGGCAACAGTCTTACACAGAAGGTAAATATCGGTCTGACAGTCAGAGTCGAGTAATTACTTTCCGAAATAAGCAATCATTTTTAAGAGGGGGCTTCGGCCCTCTCTTATTTATAAAACAATTTAGCCAAAGAGAAACGAATACGAAACACATTTCCCATGCAGCACCGCAAATATACGATTGCGTTTTCCAGAAAGACCGTATGGAACCAAAGCGGAATATGAGAAAAAATTCAGAGCAAAATAAGAGAGAGCCGAAGCTCTCTCTTAAATATTTTCTGGTATGGAAAATTGCCGGAGTTATCATCAGAAAAATACCAAAACTGTGCTATTTTCATAGTACATGCAGAGTTTAATCTTACATACGGAAATTAATATTCAATCCTGAACTTTTGCGGTCAATAGTGCCACAAATTAAAAGGCGAAAGGTTTTAATTCAACAGACTTTACAACCTGCGCCGTGATATATGAAATAGTTCTAATCATCTTCGAGCATTGATTGAAAAATGTCTTTGATCTTTTCAAGTTCTTCATTCTCTGGAGACTTTTGTAATGCTTTTATTAGAAGTTCTAAAGCAAGTCGGATAAAACCCTGAAACTGCTTATTTGTCATGCCCATATATTTCACCTGCTTTCTATTATTGATTGTGATTTGCATTGATACAACATAAATATATCACAATTTAGTTGTAAAGTCTATTCTATTATCAATTTGAGTTTTCCTCCTCACTTTTGGAAAAAATTTAGGGGGGCGATGTGACTCACATGAATCACATCGCCCCCCTGCTTTGGACTGGCTATTTCTCAACAACCACTTAAATGTTTTTGTTTAGAAAGTAATTACTCTACTCTGACAGTCAGACCGATATTTACCTTCTGTTTAAGACATACGCCGTCATCTAACATAATAGTAACAATCGCGTAGGAAACAGATACACTGTTCATATTATCAGATACATCATTATCATTTGCGTCATAGAATCTAATAGCCACTACACTTTCAAGCTTCTTTCCATCATAGAATTCGTTGAAGCAATCCGCTACAGAGTTTCCGCTCATCTTTACACGACTTACTGTAATCTTCGGCTGTGTATCTGTAATTACGATTGACTGTGTAACAGGTTTTACATCAGTATTAGCAAATTCTACTTTCAAAGTGTATGCACCCGCATCCAGTTTCAGGCCATTAGCCGGATCATTTACATTAATTGTAATAGAACCGCCGCTAACTGCTAACGGTATAGGATTCAGACGATCATCAATTTCGACATCTGCAATTTCAAGTGCTCCGGAAGAAACGGCTGCAACACATACCGCTTTATTACCCTTGCTGAGAGTCACTTGTGTAACGTCAGATGCTAAAGCCTTTTTCGCGCCCTTTACAGTGTCAAATACTTTGACATCAATTGTTGTTGCATCTGTAGTCGTAATAACAGAGTCTGCTCTTGATGTAGATACAACTACTGAACGGCCATCAACAGTGCCTGTCGGTGCTTTCGAGAGATTTAACGCAAGTTTTTTCGACAGGTCTCCATATTTAATGGTTACAGTCGTAGATACTTTCTGGATCTGCTCTCCATCAGGTTTTCCATTAACCGTTCCGTAACTTACGCCATTGTTTGCTGTAACAGTTACCTTACCTTTTGCTTCTGCTACGGCTGTAGCGACTTTAACCTTATTAATCTTAATTTCGTCGGTCTCTACCAGCGTTGTACCATCTGCCTTGTCTGTATTTACAGCCTCACCGTACTGATCCTTTACGGTTACCGTAACAACTGCTGTATCCGTATAACCTCCCATATCAGATGTAAGGCTGACCGATGACTTATCCAGTGAAATGGATACCGGCTTACGCTGTGCAACGATTACGATCGGAAGCGTCTTTACAACATTCTGTGTCTTCTCATCACGGATAACCAGGTAAGCGGTTCCT
>CATJJD010000430.1 GCA_949740385.1 uncultured Lachnospiraceae bacterium | reverse complement strand
TGAACATTGAACTCAAGCCCTCCGGACACGAAGAGAATCTGGAGCAGAGCGTGGCGAAACTGATCAGGGAGGAGCGGTTTCAGGATCAGTGCGTGGTAACATCCCAGTTCTACGATGTACTGGAAAGGGTGAAGGCATGCGACAGCCGCATTCAGACCGTGTACGTTATGAGCATTGCCTACGGGGATTTCGGAGAGTTTGCGGCGGCGGATCATTTCAGCGTCGAGGCAGAAAACGTGACGGAAAAGCTCGTGTCGGACATCCACAATGCGGGGAAGGAAATTTATGCCTGGACGGTGAATACGAGAGAGAACATAGACCGGATGATTGATCTGAACGTGGACAATATTATTACGGACGACGTGACGCTGGCGAAGGCGTGCATCTTTGAGAGCCGGACGGGGGATGCGGTGTCCGGGTATGTGAAGTGGCTGTTGCGGTTTTTTCCGGAATCATGACAGGTGTGACGGATAAGGAGTGCTTCGGTGAGGAGGTACCGGTAAAAGGCAGGCTTTTGTTTGCGGCGGTTGACGGAACGAACATATACGGCATGGCTGCCGGCCCGTGCGGAGCTTGTGGCATCGCGGTCGATCGAGTGATTCTTTTTTGATTTTTATAAAAAAACGGATGAAGCCGGACTATATATTATATAGAACAGGTGATACCTGATGATAAGGCAGACAGGGAAGGGCTGCTTTTGAACGGCAGACAGGGAAGGAGCGGCAGGAACAGTTGGACAGGTATGAGGTACTGAAAAAATATTTTGGCTATGAAGCTTTTCGAAAAGGGCAGGAGTTTCTGATCGACGCGCTGCTAAAGGGGCGGGATGTGCTCGGCATCATGCCCACCGGGGCCGGCAAGTCCATCTGCTACCAGGTTCCGGCGCTGCTTATGCCGGGGGTGACGGTGGTTGTATCGCCGCTCATCTCGCTGATGAAGGATCAGGTTGCGGCTTTGAATCAGGCCGGCGTGCACGCGGCGTACATCAACAGCTCGCTGTCGGAGACGCAGATTAAAAAGGCGCTGCAGCTTGCGGCAGGCGGGCAGTATAAGATTGTCTATGTGGCGCCGGAGCGGCTTCTTACCTTTGATTTTATGCAGTTTGCGCGGCTTGCGGAGATCTCCATGGTTACGGTGGATGAGGCGCACTGTATTTCCCAGTGGGGGCAGGATTTCAGACCCGGTTATCGAAAGATTGCGGATTTTGTCCGCAGTCTGCCGAAACGGCCGGTGATCGGAGCGTTTACGGCGACCGCCACGGAGATTGTGAGAGAGGACATTGCAGAGGCGCTTGGCCTTTCTGACCCGCAGATACTGGTGACGGGCTTTGACCGGAAGAATCTCTGTTTTTCCGTGGAGACGCCAAAGAAAAAGGACGGGTGGGTTCTGCAGTATGTGCGCGGGCACGCTTCGGAGAGCGGCGTGATCTACTGTGCCACGAGAAAGAATGTGGAGACGGTGTACCGGCTTTTATCAGAAAATGACATTCCCGTGACAAAATATCATGCGGGTCTGGCAAACGGGGAGCGGAAGCAGAATCAGGAGGATTTTATCTATGACCGAAAGCCGGTGATGGTTGCCACAAACGCTTTCGGCATGGGGATTGACAAGTCCAATGTCCGCTATGTCATACACTACAACATGCCCCAGAGCATGGAAAACTACTATCAGGAGGCGGGCAGAGCCGGCCGGGACGGAGAACCGGCGGCGTGTATTCTGCTTTATTCGGCGCAGGATCTGGTGATTGGCCGCTTTCTTCTGGAGGGAAAGGAGCAGAGTCCGGAGCTGACGGGAGAGGAGGCGCAGGCGCTTCGCAGGCAGGATGAGGAGAGACTGCGCGGGATGGATATGTACTGCACAACGACAGACTGTCTCCGGCAGTATATTCTCCGCTATTTCGGGGAGGAGGCGAAGGATCGGTGTGAAAACTGCTCCAATTGTCTCGCTGCGTTTGAGGAGTTGGATGTGACGGAGGAGGCGAAGCAGGTTATCGCCTGTGTGGAAGAGCTGAAAGGGCGCTACGGCATCAACGTGGTGGTGGGAACCCTTCTGGGGGAGAACCGGGCGAAGCTGCGGGAGTATGGGGTGTCGGAGTATCCCTCCTACGGGAAGCTGAAGGGGAGATCGCAGCCGGAGGTAAAAGAGATTATCCGCCGGATGACGGAGGAGGAGCTTCTCACAGTGTCGGGCGATAAGTATGGGCTGCTTGGGACTGCGCCGAAGGCGCGTGCGGTTTTGGATGGGGATAAGACGGTGTGTATCCGGCGAAGGACGGACCGGACAGACGAGTCTTTTGGGGAATCGCGCTCCGCCGGCAAAAACCGCCGGCCGGAGCTTTTAAACAGCAGAGGTCTGGAGCTGTTTGAGCTTCTTCGAAGACTGCGGGCCAAAATCGCCAGGGAGGAGAGCGTTCCGCCGTATCTGATTTTTTCGGACCGGACGCTGACGGATCTGTGTGTAAAGCTGCCCTTTACCGGGGAGGAGATGCTGCAGGTGTCCGGTGTCGGGGAGAGCAAGCTTGCAAAGTACGGGGAGCGGTTTTTGAAAACCGTGCGCTCGTTTGCGAAAGGAGAGCGGGAGAAGCTGTATTTCGGAGAGGAGGCGCCTGCTGCGGGCCTCCGGGAAAAAGCTTTGGAGAAACCTTCCGGTGAGAGGAAAAAGGGCGGTAAGGGAGCGTTTTACATAACACCGCAGCAGGCGAAAACTTTCTCTTACTGCGAGAAATATCTGATTCCGGAGCTTGCGGCTGTCTTAAGTGAATTCCGCGATCCGGAGACGATGAAAAAGCTCTCAGGGGCCGAAATATTCCGCTGGCTGCAGCAGGAGGGCTATGTGGAACAAAAGAGGGTGAGCGGCCGCTGGCAGAAGCTCGTTTCGGAGAAAGGCAGGGCGGCCGGGCTGTTTCTGGCGGCGCGGACAGGCAAAAACGGGACGGAATACGAGGACATTTACTGCGGCGAACAGGCGCAGCGGATGATAGCCGGGCGTTATGTCCGGACGAAGGACTGAAAGGATCGGTAAATTACAGAGAATACGGAGGAGCTTTTATGTATCAGTATAACAGGAGAGGGCCGAAGAGAGGCGTTGCGCTTTACAGCTATTCCGCGGAGTTTGGTCTGACGAAATCGCTGGAGGAGTGTTTTGAGGATATATGCGATATGGGGGCCCACGGCATTGAGATTCTGGCTAACACCCACATTGAAAATTATCCGTATCCGACGGATGCGTGGGTGGATAAGTGGTTTCGCCTGTGCGACAAATATGAGATTGTTCCGGTGGAGTACGGCAACTGGATTGATTCTTACGTGCTGGGCGGCAGAGAGCTTACAGCGGAGGAATCCGGCGAGATGCTGAAGCGGGATATACGGCTGGCGCACAGGCTGGGTTTTTCGGTGATGCGGACGAAGATGCCGGTTATTTCGGACGATCTGGCCCCGGTTTCAAACTGGAGGAAGATCATTCGGCTGGCGCTGCCGACAGCGGAGAAGCTCGGAATCCGGATGTGTCCGGAAATCCACACACCGACGAACCTTAAGAGCCGGATGGTGGCGGATTATGTTGACTTTATCGAGGAGACGAAAACGAAGAGCTTTGGACTGAACATTGATTTCAGCGTGTTCCGCACCAAATTCGGAGAGGGAGACTACAGAGATCCCAACTATACGCCGAATGAGCCCAGGGATCTGATTCCGCTGCTCCCGTACATTTATTGCTGCCACGCGAAATTTATTCATATGAGCGATGACTTTGAGGAGACGGTTATTCCTTATAAGGAAATTATAAAGGTGCTGAAGGATCACCAGTGGGACGGGTATCTGCTCAGCGAGTATGAGGGAGCCGACAAGTACGACGAGGGCTATGAGGTGGGCCAGACGCTCAGAAAGCACCATATTATGATGAAGAACTATATCGGCGATTAGAGGAGGCATACAGGATGGAAAGACAGGTCATTCAGTCAGTTGGATTTCGAAATATAAAAGAGGACGGTGCGGTCACGGGTTTTCAGTTTAAGGTGCGTCTCCCGTATTACAGGGGAATCTTTCTGAGCCAGCTGCGGCCGGGAACGCTCTTTGTGGATGGAGAGCGGTTTGAGAGGGAGGATATTGTCTGGAATATTGGCGGCGAGGATTATACCTGTGAGGAGATGCAGACGGACCGAAACACCCACTGGAGTGTGACGGCTCCGGCGGTTCTTAAGGTGAAGAAAGAGGGCGGGCTTTCGCAGGGCTGGCATTCTCTGAAATACGGCTTTTGTTTCACTTCCTCCTACATGCCGCCGGTGGTGCAGGAGAATCTGAATCCGGATGAGGAAAATTTTGTGTTTATGCCGGAATTCGGGCATCATGTGAACGAGAGAAGACTGCTGATCGTGTAAAAGGATGCTTTTGTGTATGCGGTTCCCTGATGCGGGAACGGATTGGGAGAATTATTCGGATGTTTTTTATAGTGGGCGTTACCCAGGGGAGAAAGGATTTTGATTTTAATCAGATGATTGTCTGCGGGCAGTGCGGCTCTTACGGGCGCTACAGGGTTTACATGACCTACATGTGCCTGTCGCTGTTTTTTATTCCCTGCCTGAAATGGAACAGACACTATTATGTGCAGAGTACGTGCTGCGGCACGCTCTTCTCCCTTGCGCCCCGGATCGGGAAACGAATCGAGAGAGGAGAGACTGTGGAAATACGGCCGGAGGACCTGACACAGGCGCAGCCTGGATACGGGAGCTGCTTTAAAAGGTGCAATGGCTGCGGATACGAGACGAAAGAGGCGTTTGAATTCTGCCCGAAGTGCGGGAGGAGATTTTAGACGGTGCGGCATTTTTGCAGGCTGGGATGGCAAAACGGCGGAGCCGGTCTGATTAGCTGCTGGCAGCAGTATTGAAAAGGGGCTTATGAAGCTGACCTTTTGGGAGAGAAAGGTTATCAGGACAGATTAAAGGAACTGGAAGCGGAACGGGATGCCTGTGAATCCGGCGCACGTCCGGCACTGTCCGGGAGCGGAAGATTAAAGACGGTGACAGACTATTATAATTTTATCGCACAGGGTT